>DATBYX010000115.1:0-5684 GCA_036513475.1 Xanthobacteraceae bacterium
ACCGTGACATACCCTTGCCGGGCATCGTGCAGGACCTGCGCGATGGGCCGCTCGAGCGGGCTGCCATGGCCGCCGCCCCCGCCGGAGCGGATCTTGAACGCGTCGCCCGCTGCTAGCTGCGCGATCAACACCTTGGCGTTAGGAAAATCGGTTTTCCACTTCCCGTCGATGCGCAATTCCACCGCATTGCCGGTGCCGTCGAGCCCCCCCGAGAGTCCCCAGGGCCGGCAATGGGCGCGGTCGCTCTGGTTGTTGACCATCATGGGCGAACGCGCGCGCACCACGCGCTCGACACCGAGTCCCCCGCGATGCCGTCCGGCACCGCCGGAATCCGGCACGAGCGCATAGCGCTCCACCACAATGGGGAACTTGAACTCGGCCTGCTCGTTCGGGCTGTTGTGCGTATCGCCGTCGTTGATGCAGACCGTGGCGGAAACGCCATCCTCGCGCATCTTGGCGCCCCAGCCGCCGCCGAGCGGTCCGAAGCTGCCGATGAAAAACTCGCACGTGCGGGCATTGATGCCGTGGAAGGAGGAGGCCAGCAGGTCGGCATGATGCCCGGCGATCACCCGGTCCGGGATCGCGGGTGCGAGCGCCTTGAAGATCGTGTCAACCACGGTCATAGGATACGTCATCCACCAGCGCATCGGTGCAGGCCGCACCGCGCTGATCACCCGCCCGGGCGGCACAATGGTCTTGAGGCTGCGGAACGATCCGTCATTGATGGGATAGTCCCGGGGCGAGGTGATGCACTTGTAGGCGACCTGGGCACAGGCGTGCCCCGTAGTGATCCCGGAGTTGTAGAAGCCGCGCACCTGCTTTGAGACCTCGCTGAGATCGACGGTCATCTCGTCGCCCTTCACGGTGACACGGACCCGGATCGGCACCGGCTTGCCGAGCTCGATGCCGTCGTCGTCCATGTAGGATTCGGCTTCGTAGACGCCGTCGGGAATGGTGCGCGTGCGCCGGCGTGCCATCGTCTCTGAGTGATTCATGATCGCTGTGATCGCGCCCGACACAGCCTCGCGGCCGTAGCGCTCGATCAGCTGCAGAAAACGGCGCTCGCCCGTCTTGACCGCGGTGACCTGCGCGCGCAAGTCGCCCATCGCCCGGCTCGGCAGCCGGACATTCTGCCGAATGATCTCGACCACGGTGTCGTTCACCATCCCACGGTCCTGATATTTCAGGATCGGAATCTGCAGCCCTTCCGAAAAGATGTCGGTGCTCATGCCTCCGAGAATGCCGCCGATGTCGAGCCAATGCGCCATGCAACAGGAGAAAGCGACCAGCTTGCCCCGATGAAAGATCGGCAA
Source organism: Xanthobacteraceae bacterium (assembly GCA_036513475.1). Classification (GTDB taxonomy): domain Bacteria; phylum Pseudomonadota; class Alphaproteobacteria; order Rhizobiales; family Xanthobacteraceae; genus VAZQ01. Next base: position 1,314 of record DATBYX010000115.1, read on the forward strand.
GGTCAGCGTCACATGATTGAGATGGCTGCCGGTGAGATAGGAGTCGTTGGTGACGTAGATGTCGCCGGGACGAATGCCGTCGATGCCGAAATGCCGAATCTTGGCTTTCACCGTCTCGGCCATCCCCCGGATGAACATCGGCAAGCCGATACCTATCGAGATGGTCTCGCCCCGCGGCGTGAACAGCCCCGTGGTGAAGTCGAGCGCCTCGTAGATGATGATATTGTAGGCCGTGCGCATGAGGTTGGTCTTCATTTCCTCGGTCACGGCAATGACGCCGTTGCGCACGATCTCGGTGATGACAGGGTCCACTCTGTGTCCGGCGTCTCCGGCCGCGGCATTGCTCCTGGCCGACACCCGGCGGGTACTTGCCCTCTTGCTCGGCGCTCTCATCGCGCCCCCGCCACGCTGATGTGCAGGTTGCCGTAAGGATCGACCTCGAGCCGGTCGCCGGGCCAGAGCACGGTCGTGGACGCGTATTCCTCGATGAGCGCGGGACCGTCGATACGGTTGCCTGCGAGGAGGAGCGCGCGATCATAGATGCTGGTGGTGCGAAAGCGGCCGTCGAAATAGACGGGCCGCTTTCCGCGCATGGCGGCTCTTTCGGGTGCGGACTTGCCGCGTTTGATGGTGTTGAGCTTGGGCTTGCTCAAGGCTCCGGTCACCGTGCTGCGCAGACTTACGATCTCGGCCGGCTCATCCGGCGCCGATGTGCCGTAACGCTGCGCATGCATGGCGTCGAAGGCGCGCTTGATGCCGGCGCGATCCTCACCCACGAAGAGACGCAGCGGCAGATCGACGGTTACGGCGTGCTCCTGGCCGACGTAGCGCATGTCCGCTGCCCGTTTCACGACGACGGCGCGCGGTTTGGCCGATGTGCCGGCGATCGCCTCCCGCCCTTGCTGCTCGAGCTCCCCGTACACTTTCTCCATTGCATCAAAGCGCGCGTCCTCGAGGCGGGTGAACCAGGTGCGCACGAAATCGTAGCGCAGATCGGAGAACAGCATCCCGAAGGCTGAAAACAATCCCGGCGCCATGGGAACGATGACGGTCGCAATTCCGATCTCGCGCGCGATCTCGACCGCGTGCAACGGGCCCGCGCCGCCATAAGCAACGAGCGCAAAGTCGCCGGCATCGAGCCCGCGCTCGGTGGTGACGCCTTTGACCGCATACGACATGGCGGTGGTCGCGATCTGCAACACGCCGTCTGCGGCCCGCGTCAATTCGAGGCCGAGCGGCTTCGCGACACTTTGCGTCAGCGCGCGCCTGGCTGCGGCGCTGTCGAGGCGCATTTCGCCGCCGAGAAAGCTTTCGGCACCGAGCCGGCCGAGCATGAGATTTGCATCGGTGACTGTGGGCTCGCTTCCGCCTCGACCGTAGCAGGCGGGGCCGGGCGCGGCCCCCGCGCTTTGCGGACCTACGCGCAGCGCGCCCTCCTCCACGCGCGCAATCGAGCCGCCCCCGGTCCCCACCTCGAAGATGTCCATCATCGCAAGCTGCACCGGCAGAGCTTTCTCGTAGCCGCCGATCAGCGCCGCCCCGGTGGTGAGCGCTTCGCCGTTGTGAATGACTCCCGCCTTGGCGGTCGTGCCCCCCATGTCGAAGGCAATCGCGTTCCTTAGACCCAGCGCATGGCATAACGCCCGGGTCCCGATCACCCCCGCCGCAGGACCGGATTCCAGCATCTGCACGCAGTGGCTCTTCGCCCGTTCCGCCTCATAGAGCCCGCCGGTCGACTGCACGATCAGGAAAGAGCCGCCGAACTGCTCCGCCCGGATATGGTCCTCGATCTCGCCGATATAGCTGCGCACGATCGGCCCGATATAGGCGTTGGCGACGACGGTCGAGCAGCGTTCGAACTCGCGGTATTCCTGCGAAAGCTCGTGCGAGGCAGAGACAAACATGGCGGGATAGTTGTTCTCCAGGATGACCTTGGCGCGCGCTTCATGATCGGGGCTGGCGTAGCAGTTGAGAAACAGAATGGCGGTGGCCTCAATCCCGAGCCGTTCCAGCATGCGGCCAAGCTTCTTCACTTCGTTTTCGTCGAGCGGAACCTCGACTTCGGCGTCGGACAGCACGCGCTCCCGGACTTCGAACCGCAGTGCGCGTTCCACCAGCGGCTCGTGCTTCTGAAAGAAGAGGTTATAGGCATCGGGCCGGTTGATCCGGCCGATCTCATAGATGTCGCGAAATCCCGCCGTGATGAGGAGGGCTGTCCTCGCCCCCTTGCGCTCCAGGATCGTATTGATGGCAACCGTGGAGCCGTGCACGAAAAGCCCCGCGGAGGCGTAGTGACAGCCGGCCTTCCCCAAGCCCTCGGCAATGCCGTCTGGGAGATGATCCGGGGTTGAGAGCACCTTGCCGAAGCGCAGCGTGCCGCTGCGGTCATCAAATACGGCCACATCGGTGAACGTGCCACCGATATCCGCTGCCAGACGCAGACCGGAGGCGCGCTGTGGGGATGATCGGCCCGGTGAGGTCGTCATGGCCGTGCTTGTCACGGCCATCCACGTCTGGGTTGCCGCGACAAGTCATGGATGGCCGGAACAAGTCCGGCCATGACGGCAGAGCTCGTCGCGCGAGTGATGCAGCAGCACATCAGCGGCATCAGCTGCAGGTCAACGCGTGCTCCCTCGGGTCGTATCCCGGCATGCCCGGAGCGCCAAAACCTGGAAAGATCCGTACCGCAGCCGAAGTGGCTGCGGGCGCGAGCCCGAACCATTTCTCATGCAGCTTGGGGATGCTGCCGTCCTTCTTCATGCACTCGATCGCAACCTCGATCTTGTCGCGCAGGGCCACGTTGTCCTTGCGCACCGGAACGGCAAAGACGAGGCCGGTCGACTCCACCAGGGAGAGCTTGAGCGCGGGATTGTTCTTCGCCGCCCAGGCCGCCGCCGTGTTGCCGAGCAGGACGGTATAGGCGCGCGCGGAGATAACGGCTTGCACGGCGTCGGTCGTGGTCCCGTAGGACTCGACCGTCCATCCCATTTTGTCGGCGCGATCGCGGGCCCATTGATCGTAAATGGAGCCTTTGTTGACCGATATTGTCTTGCCCTTGAGCTCTTCCAGCGACTTGATGTCGGGCGTCTCCTTCTTCACCACGAACTGGTAGTCGGTGTCGACGTACCCTTCCGTGAACAACATGTTCTCCGCCCTCTCTTTGGTGACGGTCATGGCCGCAGCGAGAAAATCGTAGGTCCCCGCCTGCAGCGCCGGCACCAGTCCGGAGAACTGCCCCGCGTCGAGCTCGAGCTTGCGCCCGAGCCGCTTGGCTATCTCGTTGGCGAGGTCCACGTTGAAGCCTTCGACGCCTCCGCTGAGATTGGGCATCGCGTGCGGCGCGAAAGTGGCGTCGATGCCGCTGCGCAGGGGCGCCTCCTGCGCGGATGCGCACGCTGCCGAAACCATGGAAACGGCCATTGCAACAAGCAGAGCCCGCAGCGTCATCTGGTTTCTCCTGGTACGGTGGGCAAAGGCGCGCACCTCATGCGTTTCCATATTTCTCAGAGGTACGCGCGCCGTGCCGACGCGCTTTGCCATCACACCGTGCCTCCACGTGGGCATGGCGCGCAAGAGCGCGCCTTTGCCCAGCCTACAGTAAATAGGCGTGCCAGACATCGGGCATCACCGGAACGCCGGCATGATGTCTCTTGCCCAATCCCGCATGAACCGCGCCTTGTCGTCGAAGTGGATGCTCATCCAGAACTGATGCGCGCCGGCGCCGATGGCGGCTTCGAGCTTGGCGATGCAGTCCTTGGGTGTGCCGGCCACCGAGAAGCGCTCGGCAAGATAGTTCAGCAGTTCCAGCTCCTTGATCAGCTCGCGGTTGCTGCTGTCCGGCTTGTCGTGCTGGGCGGAATTGTAGCGCGTGCCGAGCATCTTCACCTTGTCCATGAGATGCTCCGGGATATGCTTTCCCTTCACCGTGAACCGGGAGAGATGACTTCCGGCGGAAGCAAGCGTCATCGCAATCTCGTCGATCGCCTTGTCCCGGTCGGGCCCGACATTGGTGAGCGGCAGCCACCACATGTCCACATCCCCGATGTTGCGGCCGGCACGAGCGCAGCCGATCTTCACCTGCGCGATGGAGTCGCGGACGATGTCCGGCGTGAGACCGGTATTGATGACGACGCCATCGGCGATCTCGCCCGCGAGCTGCAGCGTCTTCGGTCCGGAGGTGGCGATATAGATCGGGATGCGGCCGCGGAACCAGGTGAGCTTGCAGGGACTGCCGTTGTAGACGGACTCGCCGGTTTGCAGGAGCTCGCGGATGGTCTTGACGTAGGCGGCGAGCTCGGCGTGCTTTGCCGGGCGCACGCCGATATTGTCGACCGAGCTGTCGCCCGTGCCGATGCCGATCAAGGTGCGTCC
>DATBYX010000116.1:0-2792 GCA_036513475.1 Xanthobacteraceae bacterium
TCGATCGCGACGTCGGGCGGGGAGATCAGCATGGACTTAGCGTGACTGAGTGCATCGAACCCGTATTTTCCGTAGTAATGGCCCATCCCGGCGGATCCTGTGCCACCGAAGGGCATCGTCTCAACAAACAAATGAACGTTCACAAGGTTCACCCCGCCACCGCCGTAGGTGAGTTCGCCGATGAAACGGTCGATAGTCTTCTGATCGCGGCTGAAGATAAACCCGGCGAGCGCCCGCGGGGTCGCTGCCATGCGTTTCATCGCCTCGTCGAAGGACTTGAATGTCAGGATTGGGAGGATGGGACCGAATATCTCATCCTCCATGATTTTGTCCTCCCAGGTGATGGGATACAGGAGCGTGGGATCGAGGTAGTGCGATTGCGGATCTGATTTACCACCGGCAATTACCTTGGAGGGGTCAATGAGTGAGGCCAACCGCTCCACTGCGCGTGCGTTGATGATGCGGGAATAGTCCGAATTGGATTTCGGATCTTTGCCAAAGAGTTCCAGCAGGGCCTTTTTGGCTTCCGCGACGAAAGCTCCTACGATAGATTCGTGAACATAGGCGTAGCCTGGCGAAGTGCACCACTGGCCGCCCCACGCCATCGCGCCCCACACGATCTTTTTTGCGGCGTCCGGTACGTTGGCGGTCTGGTCAACGACCGCAGGGTTCATGCCACCGAGTTCGAGAAGGACGGGCGTGAGGTTCTCCGCTGCGGCGCGTGCGACGATCTTGCCGACCACCGTGCTGCCGGTAAAAAAGATAAAGTCGAACGACAACTTCAGAAGCTCGGTATTCTGTTCCTTGCCGCCGGCCACGACGGTCACTGCGGCCGGGTCGAAATATTTTGGGACCAGGTCCAGCAACACGTCGGTCGTCGCCGGCAGCGCCTCACTCAACGTGAGAAGACAGGTGTTCCCTGCCGCGAGCGCGGCCAATGCCGGGCGGATCAGCAGCAGCAAGGGTCCGTTGAAAGGACCAATGATCAGCGCGACACCATAAGGTTCTCGATAGACGATCCCCTTGTGGCCAGTTTTGGCGAGGAAACGGGGCACGGGCGCTTCAACTGGCTTCATCCACTCCTTCAGCTGGCTTTTCTGGACCTCTGTCTCGCCCGCTGAGGCTTGGGTCTCGAAGATGACCTCCTGCGAGGCCGTCTTGAAGTCTTTGGCCATCGCCTCCTGGAAGCGCTTTTCGTTCTCTCTGATCATGCGCGCCATGCGGTCGAGTTGGTCGACGCGCCACTCGTAAGTGCGGGTGACTCCTGAGGCGAAGAGCGCCTTTTGCGCTTCGAAGATGTTCTGAAATCGATTCATGGCAGCCTCGCTCAAAATATGAAAGGTATTCTCAAAAGTCAGACGCTGGTCCGTCGCGCTCGACGTCCTTGTCGGTCTTCGATTAAATGCGCCTAGAGGGCGCTCGCCTTGATAGCGTTTATGGCGGTGTTGTCCCAATAGCAATCCAAGCGCGAGATCTTGCCGTCCGTGTTGAAGCGTACGATGTAAGCGTGGGCGATCCGTCCGACCTCACCCTTTTTTACGAGGCCAGGGACATCCGCAGGCATCGCTCCACCAACCAACGCCTGCACTACGATGGTGTTCTCCTCGGCTTGGATCATCTCGACGATTTCGGCCCCGAAGTCGGGGACGGCCTGCGGAAAGCCGCGCCAAATTTGTTCAAGGCCGCCACGGATTGGCACGACACTGTTCTTGCCGTAGGGGACATATCGTCCTTGAGCCCCCTCAGCGCAAAGAGTGAGCATGCTGTCGACGTCATGCGCGTCATAAGCGGCGAAGAATTTCTTAGTGATCGCTTTCAAATCTCTATTCACGTAGCCTCCGTGTCAGCGCGCCGAATGTCGATGTGCGGTGCTTAGCTCATGGTCAGAACCATCCGAAATCGTGCCTGTCCCGCCATCATCCTTGCGTAGGCTTCGGCGGCTCTCTCAAGCGGCATGGTCTCCACCATGGCCGTGACGTCGGTTATGGTGCTGAACCGGAGCGTCGCGTCGCCGGCCGCTGGGGTGCCTGTCAACGCCCCTTCGACAGCTAAGCTCTGGAACAACAGTGCAAAGGCCGACAATTCGATTGGCTCGTCGGTCGCGCCGAGGGAGATCACGACCCCGCCACGGCGCAGTCCGTTGACGGCGGCCGCCACCGCCTTGCCACCGGAGGCAGTGGCTAAGACGACCGTCGCGCCCCCGAGAGCCTGGAGTGACTTGGCGACGTCGGAGACGGAGCTGTCGACATAGTGGTGCGCGCCCAATTTTTTCGCGAGCTCCGCTCGATCGCCGGCGCCACGATCGATTCCGACGACCTCGAAGCCCATGCGGCGAGCGTATTGCACGCCAAGGTGCCCCAGCCCTCCCACTCCGAGTATTGCGACGAGATCGCCTGCTCGCGCGGGGGAGTTTCGCAGGGCGCTGAATGTCGTGAGGCCTGCACACAACAGTGGGGCGGCATCGACGGAGGACAGATCATCGGGCACGGACATCAGCCCGCTGGACTTGGCAATCAGCGACTCGGCGTAGCCACCGTCCTGCTGAACGCCGGTGTAACTCTGGTTCTTGCAGTTGACGAGATCGCCGTCGCGGCAGTACTCACAGTACCCACAGCTACCGCCGAGGAAGCCAACACCGACTCGCTGCCCAACGGCCCAACCTTGAACGTCTTCGCCGATGGCATCGATCCGACCCACCGCCTCGTGACCCGGTACCCGCGGCCACTGGATTGGCAAGATTCCCTCGACCGTCGCCGAATCTGAGTGGCACACGCCGCAGGCCTCTACTCGTA
>DATBYX010000117.1:0-13579 GCA_036513475.1 Xanthobacteraceae bacterium
CAGGAGTGCAATTCATGTCGTTGGTTAAGTGGATCTTTATCGGGTTGCTGGCACTTCCGGCGGCCGAGTTGATCTGCTTCCTTCTGGTAGCTGCTGTTGTCGGCTGGCTCTGGGCCGCGATGCTCCTGGTCGCAACCTCGGCGCTTGGGGTCGTGCTTCTCAAGCAATCCGGCCGGCGCGACCTCGCCCGGCTGGGTGATATGCTCCGGAGCGATGGGGTTGCTGGCTTGCAGTTGCGCACGCCGGAGGTGGCGAACACACTCGGAGCAGCGTTGCTGGTGGTTCCGGGCTTTCTCACCGATGTCTTGGGTGCCGCCTTGCTTGTTCCGATCGGGCGGCGGTGGGTTGCGGCCGCGCTGGCGAGAGCTGCTGCTCGATCCGAGAGGGTCGCCGGTGTGATCGAGCTTGCGCCCGGCGAATGGCACCACATGACCAACCCGGAGTCCCCGCACGGGCGCGCTGAACGCCACGAACCGTAGTCCCAATGAATCAGCGCATATATCCGGCCCTGTGCTCGGTATTGCGCGCTGCTTGTCCGCTCTGAGCGCGTATGTTAGCCCACCGGCTTGATTGCGGCAGTTCAACCCCAGAGTGCAGCGAGACAATCCCATGACCACCCCCGGTAACGGCGGCCCGGCGTCGACCCCGACGAGTCCCTCGCAAGAAACACAGCCGCAGCAACCACAGCCGCAGCTCAATGTTCTTGGTCAGTACATCAAGGACTTCTCATTCGAGAATCCGAACGCTCCGCGCTCCCTGACCCCCAGTCAGACGCAGCCGGCGATCCAGATCCAGATCAATGTGGGGGTGCAGCAGCTGGCCGAGACCGATTACGAGGTTTCCTTGAAGTTGGACGGCAAGGCCGAGAACTCCGGATCGGTCTTGTTTGCCTTCGAGCTCACTTTCGCCGGCGTCTTCCGGGTGCAAAACGTGCCGCAACAGTCAATGCAGCCGGTGATCATGATTGAATGTCCGCGCCTCCTCTTCCCGTTCGCGCGTGAGATCGTGGCCACCGCGGTGCGCAACGGGGGCTTCCCACCCTTATTGCTCGATCCCGTGGATTTTGTCGCTTTGTATCAGCAGCGCATGGCGCAGATGCAGGCGCAGCAGCCGACCACTTCACCGGCGTGAGGCGTCAGCGCTTCTGGTAGGGTCCGCAAAGGCGCGCGCCTTAGAGTTCCGCCGCTGCTTAGCTCGGAACGTGCGCGGCTTTGCCCAGCCCACACGCAGCGGTGTCACGCCGCCTGACCTGCACCCAAACCGTCCGCCGTGGACGACAGGTATTGCTGCCAGATGGCCTGCGACCCCAGGGTGGCGACGAATGCCGCATGCGCCTCCTGCTCTTGGGGTGACAGGCGCGGCACCAGCACACACGGGCGCACGCGGATTGGTGCGCTGTCCCCTTGCAGGCCTGCCGCTGCATGGCTCGTATCGAGCAGGATGAGCTGTGCCTGCCGCGCTTCTATGAGCTCGAGGTAGACTTCCGCCAGGAGCTCGGCGTCCAGCAGGGCGCCGTGCTTGGTGCGGCGGCTGGCGTCGATGCCATAGCGGGCGCAGAGATCATCCAGGCGATTGGGACTGGCGGGATGCTTGCGCCGCGCCAGGATGAGTGTATCGACGAGGCGCTCGCGTCCGACCGAAATCTTTCCCGCGCGTTCGAGCTCGGCATTCAGAAAGCCGAGATCGAAAGCGGCGTTGTGGGCAACGAGAGCGCAGTCGCCGATGAACTCCAGCAATTCCTCAGCGATCTCCGCGAACCGCGGTTTGTCGTTGAGGAAATCGGCGGACAAGCCGTGCACCGCAAAGGCCTCGGCCGGCACGTCTCGTTCCGGGTTGACATAGCGGTGGAAGTGTTTCCCGCTCGGCATTTTATTGACGAGCTCGACACAGCCTATCTCGACCAGCCGGTGTCCCTCGACCGGATCAAGTCCCGTGGTTTCAGTGTCGAGCACGATTTCGCGCATAAGCCCGCTCCGCGGCGAATCACCTTCGCCGCTGCGGCATTCTAGCGACCGCGTCCAGGATCGCACGCACCTGTGCGCGGGCCGCCTCCAAGCCGTGCGATGTGTCCACTACAAAATCAGCGCGGCAGCGCTTCTCCGCATCCGGCATTTGTCTCGCCAGAATGGCTTCGAGCTTGTCGCTGGTCATTCCCGGGCGTGCCAGTACGCGTGCGCGTTGGGTCTCGGCAGGTGCCGACACCACCACGACGGCATCCACCCGTCGGTCAGCCCCGGTCTCGAACAGGAGCGGGATATCGAGCACGGCAACCTCCTCGCCGCGCGTCTCTGCTTGCGCGAGAAGCTGCTGCTCGGCGGCCTGTACCAGCGGGTGCATGATGCTTTCGAGCTTGTTCAGCGCAGCGGGATCATCCAGCACCCGAGCCGCGAGCTTGTTGCGGTCGACCTTGCCGTCTGCAGTGGTGCCGGGAAACGCCGCTTCGATCGCGGCCGCCGCTTCCCCTGCATAAAGCCGATGCACCACCGCGTCGGCGTCATGCACAGGAATGCCCTCTTCGGCGAAGAAACCTGCCGTCGTGGACTTTCCCATTCCAAGAGAGCCGGTAAGGCCGAGAACGAACATTGCACAAAAGGCGTTCTATCACGCGACCAACAGTCCTTCTCGGCGCAGACACTCCAGCAGCGGCAAGAGCGGCAGTCCAAGAATGACGAAATGGTCCCCCTCGATGCGCTCGAACAGCTGGATACCCGCCGCTTCGAGCTGATAGCCGCCGACGCTTGCCGTTGCGGCAGTCCCGACCGTGGCGAGATAAGCATCGAGAAACTCGTCGCTGAAGTCCCGCATGGCCAGCCGGGCACGCTCGCGATGCTGGAATATGAGCTTGCCGTCGCGTGCAACCGCAAGCGCCGAGTGCAGCTCATGGGTGCGGCCGCGAAGACAGGCGAGTTGCTTGCGGGCAAGAACAGCATTCGCCGGTTTCGAGAACCGGCGTTCACCGAGCGCCAGTGTCTGGTCAGCGCCAAGAACATAGGATCCGGGGCGGCGGCCGGAGATGGCGAGCGCCTTTTCCCGGGCAAGCAGCTCTGCAACCTCACCGGAGTTGCCCATCGCTGCCTGTAACTCGATCGTGCGCTCGTCGATGTCGGCGGGCTCGACGACGTGCGGAATTCCTGCTGCGGTCAAGAGAGCGTGCCGGACGGCGCTGCGGGAGGCGAGGATCAACGGGGCAGTCCCACGCCACAGCGGCATGTGTCAAAGCGCCGGTTGGCGGCGCCGTTCCGCCAGCAGGCTCAGAACCGCCGCCGCGGTTTCTTCGATGGAGCGGCGCGTTACATCGATGCTCGGCCAGTTGTGGCGAGTGCAGAGCTTGCGGGAAAATGCAATCTCCTCTGCGACCGCCTTGCGGTCGATATATTGGTTATCGTCGTGGTGAACTTTAAGACCAAGAAGTCGGTTTTGTCTGATCTGAACGATACGCTCCGGGCTGGCGTAAAGGCCGACCACAAGGGGGCGTGACAGATCCTCCACATGCCGCGACACCGGCACTCCCGGAACCAACGGGACGTTGCCCGTCTTCACGCCACGGTTGGCAAGATAGATCGATGTCGGTGTCTTCGAGGTACGCGAAACGCCCACGAGCACGACATCGGCCTCCTCCAAGCCTTCGAGATGCTGCCCATCGTCGTGCAGCATGGTATAGTTGAGCGCGTCGATGCGTCGGAAGTAATCGGCATTGAGCACATGTTGTGCCCCAATGCGGTGTGACGTCTCGGCCCCAAGATACGAGCGCAGGAGCTGCAGCACAGGCCCCAGGATCGAAAGGCAGGGCACGCCGAGCTCGCGACAGTGGTTTTCCAGCCGCTGCATCAGCTCGTCATCAAGCAGCGTATAGAGCACGATCCCGGGTGCTTCCTCGATCTCCGCCAGCACCCGTTCGAGTTGCCGATGCGTGCGCACCAGGGGGTACACATGTTCGACCGGCAGGACTTTCGTGTATTGCGCCGTGGCCGCTCGCGCGACGGTCGTGAGTGTCTCACCGGTGGCGTCGGACACCAGGTGCAAGTGGAAATAGCTGTTGGCGCGTTGCACCTTCGAACCTGAATACAAGCTGTGGATTTATGCGGACAAAGCCATGCCGAAGCCCTCAACGCAAGTCCCTGCGCGGCAGCAGTCCAATTCCTTCCCCACCGCTGCCCCTGGGGACGCATTTGAGCCTTGATCGGATCGTGAGGACGAAGTTGTGGAATGATCGTGGATGGCCTTTGAAGGACATGAGCGCTGAGCCCACAGCGTCAGACATTCTGCAACTGCACATCGCGATCACCACTTCTCCACAGAGCTGGCGTGATGTGACAGGGTGTGAGCAAGGTGTGGACACTGGGGTGTGAGTCTAATCAACCCGCCAACTATCACAACAGATTCTTAAACCTTATTACTTGGAAGAACTCACTCGGGACTGGGACAGCGTGAATAAAGGGCTCCTTGAGGTACTGGGCCGCAAACGCCAGAATCCTCCTCCGGTATGGTTTATGCGCCAAGCGGGTCGCTACTTGCCCGAATACAGGGCGGTTCGTGAACGCGCCGGTGACTTTCTCAAGCTCTGTCTTACTCCAAAGCTGGCGGCCGAGGTGACGCTTCAGCCCGTGCGGCGATTCGAGCTCGACGCTGCGATCCTGTTCTCTGATATTCTGCTGGTTCCCTATGCGCTCGGCCAACAGGTATGGTTCGTGGATGGAGAAGGTCCACGCCTTGCCCCCATCACGGATGGCGGTGAGTTGGCGCGGCTTCGGGACAGTCTCGATCATGCCCGGCTGGCGCCGGTCTACGAGGCCATTGCAGAGGTCAAGGGGAAGCTGTCGCCGTCCGTGGCGCTGCTCGGCTTCTGCGGGGCACCTTGGACCGTCGCAACCTACATGATTGCAGGTGTGGGCACGGCCGACCAGTCTCCAGCGCGCTTGTTTGCGTATCGCGATCCGCAGACATTTGCGGGCCTGATCGATCTCCTGGTCGATAGCTCGGTGGAGTATCTGGCCGGTCAATTCGATGCGGGCGTGGATGCGGTGCAGATCTTCGATACCTGGGCGGGAGTGCTGCCGCCGGAAGAGTTAGACCGCTGGTGCATGCAGCCGACCAGCCGGTTGATTGCAGCGCTGCGGGTGAAGGTCCCGGCAGCCAAGATCATTGGATTTCCGCGGGGGATCGGCAGCGGGATTGTCCGCTATGCAACGGATCTGGGGCTTGATGCCGTGGGCCTCGACTGGACCGCCGACCTCGACTTGGTGCGTGAGCAGGTGCAGCCCCGACTGCCGGTACAGGGCAATCTCGATCCGTTGGTGCTTGTAGCCGGTGGCACGGCCCTCGATCATGCCGTCGACAAGATTCTCGACAAGCTGTCCCAGGGTCCTTTCATCTTCAATCTAGGACACGGAATCTTGCCACAGACGCCGATTCAGCACGTAGAACAGATGCTCAAACGCATACGTGGCTAGATGATGCGTCGACATGTACGACTGGATCAAAGCATTCCACATCATCGCGTTCATTGCCTGGATGGCGGGCATGCTCTACCTGCCCCGCCTCTTCGTCTATCACTGCAAGGCACCACCCGGCTCAAAGCAGTCAGAGACGTTCAAGCTGATGGAGAGTCGTCTGCTCAAGGCCATCATCAATCCTGCCATGACTGTGACCTGGCTACTGGGTCTGTGGCTCGCCTGGAAGGGCGGTTGGTTCGGGACCGGCTGGCTGCACGCGAAACTGGTGCTTGTGCTGATGCTGTCGGCCTTGCACGGCTTTCTGGTTCGCTGGGTGCGTGATTTCGCCTCCGAGCGCAACCGGCACTCGGCGAGATTTTATCGCATTATCAATGAGGTGCCGACCGTGCTGATGATCGGCATCGTCATCCTCGCGGTGGTCAAACCGTTCTGAGCGAGGCGCTCCACCGCCTTCGCGATGCAAAGCAAAAATCCACAAGAGTTCGATCTAAGGAGTACTTGCGTCTGCAACTTTATTTTCATATGTTGGGTCTATCTCCCCCAACGCAGGCAGATGCGTCCAGGACCGGTCCAAAGAATGGGACTGGGCGTGCCGCGGGTACCAAACCCTAGCGCAAAGACCTGCGATCCCCCTCTGTACCATGATCGGTATTTTTTAGCTGGCCGATCTTCTCCATAGGACTACCCCGCATGCGGGAAATGAAACTTCAGGACCTCAAGGCCAAGACGCCGGGCGAGCTCGTATCATTCGCCGAGGAGCTCGCGGTGGAAAATGCCAGCACCATGCGCAAGCAGGAGCTGATGTTCGGTATCCTCAAGCAGCTCTCCATGCGCGAAACCGACATCGTTGGCGAAGGCGTGGTTGAGGTGCTGTCCGACGGCTTCGGTTTTCTGCGCTCGCCGGAGGCGAACTACCTGCCGGGTCCCGACGACATCTACGTCTCCCCCTCTCAGATCCGCCGGTTTGGCTTGCGTACCGGCGACACCATCGACGGCCACATCCGCTCGCCCAAGGACGGCGAGCGTTATTTTGCGCTCCTCAAAGTCAACACGATCAATTTCGAGGATCCGGACAAGGCGCGCCACAAGGTCAACTTCGACAACCTCACGCCGCTCTATCCGGAGGAGCGGCTGCGCATGGAGCATGAGGATCCGACCAAGAAGGATCTCTCTGCCCGCGTCATCGACATTGTCGCCCCGATCGGCAAGGGGCAGCGTGCGTTGATCGTATCGCCGCCGCGGACAGGCAAGACGGTGCTGTTGCAGAATATCGCGCACTCGATCACGGCCAACCACCCGGAGTGCTACCTGATTGTTCTGCTCATCGATGAGCGGCCCGAGGAAGTCACCGACATGCAGCGCTCGGTCAAAGGCGAAGTGGTATCCTCCACCTTCGACGAGCCGGCATCGCGGCACGTTCAGGTCGCAGAGATGGTCATCGAGAAGGCCAAGCGTCTCGTCGAGCACAGCCGCGACGTGGTCATCCTGCTGGATTCGATCACGCGGCTGGGGCGCGCCTACAACACCGTGGTGCCCTCGTCGGGCAAGGTGTTGACCGGCGGCGTGGACGCTAACGCGCTGCAGCGGCCCAAGCGGTTCTTCGGCGCAGCGCGCAACATCGAGGAGGGCGGCTCGCTCACCATCATCGCCACCGCCCTGATCGATACCGGCAGCCGCATGGACGAGGTGATCTTCGAGGAGTTCAAGGGCACCGGCAATTCGGAAATCATTCTCGACCGCAAGGTCGCGGACAAGCGGACTTTCCCGGCGATGGACATCACCCGTTCCGGCACGCGCAAGGAGGAGCTCCTGGTCGCGCCGGATCAGCTCAAGAAGATGTACATCCTGCGCCGCATCCTCAATCCCATGGGCACCATGGATGCCATCGATTTCCTGCTGGACAAGCTGCGCAATACCAAGAGCAACGCCGACTTCTTCGAATCGATGAACGCCTGAGGCGCGTCTCAACCTCTCCGCGTCATCCTCCTGTACGGCCCCTCCGTAATCCCGGCGAGAGGTCGTATTGCGGTCCCGCCATTCCCTCACGCTAAGAGCTGACGCCACTCCGTTGTAAGCAATATTTTGACGAGTTATACGCATGGGTATGACCGACGCGGATATCAACTTTGTCGCGCGCCAGAGCGAGCGGATCATGAGCGAAATCGAGAGCCTGCGCGACGATGCGGCGGTGCTGACCTCGATTGTGCTGCGACTTGACGGCTCGATGACGGCAGTTTTGCAGGAAATGCGGGCGACCCACACGCAAATTGCGCGGATGAACGACCGCATCCGCAAGCTGGAAGATGACCGCCATTAGCGCAGACTGACTAGGCACCGGCGGTGGGCTTCAATCTGGATTAGCTTAGCTGAACTAGGGCGCGTACTCATTAATCCGGTTCTATAAGCGCGGCTCGCTGAATGTCCGCTTCACTCCGAAAGCGACTGAATTGCTGCGTCGCCGCGAGATGTCGCGAAGTGCCACAACCGGACTAATGCACTGCAGCAAATAGGACCTTGTTTGATCAACGTACTTGATCCACTAGTTAAACCAGCCTGCGGCTGCTCAGGACAGCGCCTTCCGCAATGTCGCTCCAATCGATGATGGCCGGGAGGAATTGCTGGTAGCTCGCGTAGATTTCCTTCGAAAGGTCGTCGTCGGAGCCAGCCTCAGCGACTACGTCCTTGCTGATGCGATAAAGCTCCTTCAGCACCGAGTCGCTGAACTCGAGAATCTTGACGGTGCCTTGGTCGCGCAGCTTTTGTAGGCCAAGTGCATTGTTGGCATTGAATTCCGCGAGGGCGCGGGTGTATTCGGCGGCGGCAGCGTCCTCGATGACCTGTCGCTCGCTCGTATCGAAGCTCTCCCACACGCGCTTGTTGACGCCGAGCGTTAGGCCGGTGCCCGGCTCGTGGAACCCAGGATAGTAGTAATAGCTTGCGACCGTGTGGAGACCCAGGGCCATGTCGAGCCAGGGCCCCACCCATTCACTGCCGTCGATAGCGCCGGATTTGAGCGTCTGTACGATTTCGCCACCAGGCACGTTCACAACGATGGCACCCAGCCGCCGGAGAACCTCGCCACCGAGCCCTGGCATACGGTAGCGCAGGCCTCTGAACGCCTCCGGCGAGGGCACCTCGCGGATGAACCAGCCACCCATTTGGGTACCGGTGTTGCAACAGAGGAACGGCTTGATGTTGAATTGTCCACTCAGCGCGTCCCACAAGTCTTGACCACCTCCGTACTGGACCCACGCGAACAGTTCGTTCGCGGTGAAGCCGAAGGGGACGGCCGCGAAGAAATTAAATGCCGGCGACTTCTTCTCCCAATAGTATTCGGCCGAGTGATACATATCAGCGACACCGGCCGCAACCGCGTCAAAGGTCTCGAACGAACGAACGAGCGTGCCAGCCGGATACATTTCGATGTTAATGCGTCCTGCGGACGCGGCGCTGATCCTCTGCGCCAAACGAGAGGCGCTGGACTGAAGCCCTGGTGAACCTGCGGGCCAGTCGGTCACCATTTTCAACTGTCGGAGTCCCTGAGCGATCGCGGGTGTCGAAACGGCAGCTAGTGATCCAGCACCAATCAAAACATCCCGCCGTCTCAAGCTCAGAGTCGTCGCTTTGCTATGACGCCGTCTCCCCATTTTGCGCTCCCGAATGACAAGGCATTTGCGCCAGGACCTACGCGAAGTCATGGCCATGTAGAGAGACGGTAGCACGCTGTGATCACGCTTCCCGTGTGACCGCTTGACGCTTGTGCGGTGCATCAAATAGCGGCCTATTCCAAAGCTCTCAATGCCCGTTTTGGTTATGGACGGCCCAAAGACTGCGTCACTGCGTCCGCGGTTGAGTCCGATGCTCCTCAGTCAACAGACATTGGCGGGGCGAGTTGGTGCGCACACTTCGTGCCAGGGCACTAAATCGCTTCGCGATAGTGGCGAGGTGTGGCTCGTCCTGAGCGCTTATCCCCAGGGGAGAGATCGTGGGTAGCGGGGGAAGCGGCCTGTCTTGAGGATCGAGGCGTGATCAACCTCACCCAAGACAGGAGTTGCCGATGACAACCGAAGCTATCACCCCGCTGCGTCGGCGTATGATCGAAGATATGAACTCGCGCAAGCTTTGTGCGCACACTCAGCGCAGCCATATCTACAGCTGCAAGCGATTGGCTGGGTTTCTCAAGCGCTCGCCTGAGAATCGCCTTTGAGGATGCGATCGACATAGCCAGCAGCGCGCCGATACTGGTCGAGGCGGTCAGGCCCAAACGCGATGAGGCCGCCCTCGGCGGCAAACGCCGGGTCGGAGTAGACCGCAGGCAGCCGGTGCTGCAGCGCGAGCCTGATGACGACGTCGCGATGCACGGACACCGGCGCGCCACCCGCCACCACCAGGCCGCCATTCGGTTGTTGGGCGGCGAACGCAGCGATGGCGCGCTCGATGTCGGCAACGTTGCGCACGTTCATCGGCCTGAGCTCGATGCCGAGGGAGGGGCCTGCCGCCTGCATCGCACCGAATTCGCCCGGCCCCGTCGCCACGCCGAGATTTTGCAAGAAGCCGGCGCGCTTGATGTTGGGCGCAATCTCTTTGAGCACCTGCAGCCATTTGGCGCCGATGCGGTATTCATAGAGCATGAAGCCGGTGGCATTGCCGCCCGGGTGGGACAGCGTCTCGACAAAGCCGGCGCCGACCGGTTCGGCCACCTGTACGAACACGACCGGCACGCTGCGCGTCGCCTCGAGCAGCGGCCCCGTCGTGGAGCTGCCGACGGCGAGGATGGCATCGGGCGCGAGCTGGACCAATTCCGCCGCATATTTGCGGGTGCGTTCGGGATCACCCGCAGACCAGCGGATTTCCATGCGCAGGTTGCGGCCTTCGATCCAGCCCGCTTCCGCGAGCGCCTGGGCGAAGGCGACCACGCGGCTGTGGCCTGCCGCATCATCGGCCGTGAAACTCATCAGCGCGCCGATGCGTCGGATGCGCTCGCGCTCCTGCGCGCGCGCCGGGAGCGGCCAAGCGGCCGCGCCGGCGACAAGCGTGATGAACTCGCGGCGCCTCATGTGCTCCACTCAGTCCGAGGATC
This sequence comes from Xanthobacteraceae bacterium, assembly GCA_036513475.1. Classification (GTDB taxonomy): domain Bacteria; phylum Pseudomonadota; class Alphaproteobacteria; order Rhizobiales; family Xanthobacteraceae; genus VAZQ01. Next base: position 10,534 of record DATBYX010000117.1, read on the forward strand.
GCATCCTACCGCATCGTTGTGGGAAAGTCGCGTTGTGCATCACAGCAAATTCGACGCGCAATGTCTCAGTTGGGTCATTTTCGTCAGATCGACCCGCTTCCGACGCTCTCGGCATGTCCGCTTCGCTCCGATCGCGTCCGAACCTTCGCACCGCAGCGAATCGGCGCAATGTGCCAAAGCACTAAATCGCTTTGCGATAGTGGCGGCTGTGAGTCGTCCTGAGTGCTGTCCCCAAGGAAGAGTTCGTCGGCGGCGATCGCGGTGCCGTGTCTTGTGGATTCGAGATGTCGTTTAAACCTTCTCGAACATGGCGCGGCACGCAGATCGGACACAGGACAATCCGGAACTTCACACCGAAAATTCTAGGACTACTATGTCAGTAGGGGATGCGATCACATGCGAGTGCAACAATTGTGTTGACGAGGAGATCAAAACAGTTTCGGCTCGGCGTGCCGAGGCTTTCGAAGCTCTCAAGCACCTGTTCGTGCTATCGTCCAAGGCTCGTTGTGAAGCTGATCACGCAGAAGTTGCTGAGTGGACTTTTTTGCCACATCTAACTCATTGAAATCACAGATGAGACAAAACGTGAAATCCCCATTTAGCAAAATTCGGGCCATACCGCTTAAGTTGTGCTGTTGTTCGCGTCGCGTAGCTGTCGCAAGTCGCCCGGCCTTCACTTCTCGCCCCGTGGCCATATAGAGCCCGCGGCACCGCCCCGCGCTACCCGCCGACGCGATTTCGTGCCTTGGCGGTTTTCGGACGCCGGCCGCCGGAGCGCGTGGTCAGATCATCGTTGCCGGCGTCCGAAAACCTGCACAGAACCGGACTCATGCACCGCAGCAAGGAAATTCCTATTCGATCACCTCATCGGCGAGCAGTTAGCGACTTGGCGTTGAGAAAGCCGATCACCGGCATTGCCGGCTGCTGTGTGCGCGCCGCAAGCGGCCAAGCAGCGGCTGCGCCGCCGAGCAGCGTGACGAGTTCGCGCCTCCTCACTCGCCAGCGCTTGAACAGAGCCTCCAGCGCGCACTTTCCCTCAATCCGTGCCAGCTGGTGGCCTAGGCAGAAGTGGATCCCCGTGCCGAACGATAGGTGGCGATTGGGTCTCCTCTCGAGATCTAGCTTCTCGGGGTGAGGGTTGGCATTAGGGTCCATGTTGGCCGCTGCCAACATGGCCATGATTTTGTCGCCCGTCTTCAGCCGAACCCCGCCGAGTTCGATATCCTGTCTGACGAAACGAGGCTTGGTGAACTGGATGGGCGAGACAAAGCGCAGGAATTCCTCAATCGCCAAATTAGCGCGGCTCCAATCCTCCTCGAGCCAGTCACGCAATTTGGGGGTTCTCGTCAGCTCATAGACGGATCCGCTGATCAAATGCGTCGTGGTTTCTGATCCCGCACCGAGCAGCAGAAAGACCATCGCCACCATCTCCTGGCCGCTGATGTGCCCGCCTTCCTTCTCGACGCGCACCAATTCTGCGATCAAACCTCCTCCGCCGCCGTCGCGAGCGGCTTGCAAGCGCCCCTCCAAATAACGTTTCATCGGCCCAATGCCTGCAATCATGCGCAAGAAGCTAACCATACCGGTGAGCCGGGTGAGGCTCTTCGCCCAGGCGATGAACCGGGGCCTGTCGGTGCTTGGCAGACCGAGCAGCTCGCAGATGACCGACAGGGGCAGCTTCCGCGCATAACGCTCGACTAGGTCAGCTGGACTTCCGTCAGCGAACAGCTCAGCCGCAAGCTCATTGGCAATTGCGAAAATCCTTGGTTCCATTTCGAGAATGGCGCGGCGACGAAAGGCTTCGTCGACGATACTGCGCAGACGTGTATGGTCTGGCTCGTCCATGGTCAGCATGCTGACCGAGAGCGTGCGTATCCACCCTGGCATCCACCAGCGCAGACCGGCAACTTTGCCGTTCTTGCGCATCGTAAAGGTCTCGCTGTCCTTCAGAACGTGACTGGCGAGATCGCTGGTTGTGGTGACCCAGGTCCTCCCTATGATCGGGAAGTGCACCTCGACCACCGGGCCCGCTGCTCTCAGCTTGGCGAGCCCTGTGGCTGGATCGCGCAGATAGTCCTGGCTTGTGAAATCCATATGCAGCATGGCGCATCCCCCCCTTGGCTGGTCGAGCCAAGAAGTGGCGATTGAGCGGCAAGTCCTCAATATTTCCTTGCGCGGAACGGGCGAGAACTCGCAGCGGTTTGTTGGCCGCTAATTCTTATTTCCGATCCGAGCCTCACGTGACGTTAGGCTGCATCATGCTCACGCGATTGCCTTCCGTATCGAAAAAGGAAACGTATCGACCGACTCCGGGTATCTCCAACGGCTCCCCGAGAACCTTGCCGCCCGCTTGGACGACCCGCTTCATCGCGGAATCGACTGTCATCCACCGCGATGACGATCGACGGGTACTCTCCGACTGGCCGGTAGCGGAGCGACACGCTCGTGGCACTCGCGATCCGACACGCCTTGCCAGCGATCTAATCGACACATTCTGGGCTTCAACATAGCCAGTTTCCTTCAAGCCCTGACGGAACTTATCCACCCGGTCGAACTCGGCTGGGTCGCCACGCTTCGGCCAGGCGGCAACATTACGGGCGTGACCCAATTGAACGTGGAGGTAGGTCCGAAGCGGCTGGAACTCATGCACGCGGTTCGTCGTCAGGTTGCCGTGATATTCACCAACAGTCCTGCTGAGCACCCCGATCACCCGTGTCGCCTGGCTGCTGTGCGCGCGCGACGAGCGGCCATGCGGCCCGTCGCTCCGCCGAGAAGCGTAATGAACTCACGTCGCCACATATCCGCAGCATTTTCGACCGGGACGAGGTCAGCAGCAAGTCCCGCCATGTCGGCTGTGCCCCCGAAAGCCGAAGTAAAATCAGGGTATTAGCATCTGTCATGACGGACCCTGGCGGGTTGATGATGCCGCCCGGCGCGTGATTCAAGCTCCCAAACTGGAGCCCTCGAATCATGCGCTACGAACTCACCGATTATGAATGGGCCGCCATCAAGCCGTTCCTGCCGAGCAAACCGCGCGGCGTGCCCC
>DATBYX010000118.1:0-4968 GCA_036513475.1 Xanthobacteraceae bacterium
TGATGACGCTTTTTCGGTGCCCGCCTTCAGCGCCTTGTTGAGCCCTGGATAAACCCGACGCGCGTTGCCCTCGTATACCTTCCGGCGATCTTGAGCCGACAAGTTCTTCGTCGCCTCTATGTATCGCTTGGTGTCATCGTAATTATGCCCGGTCTCCGGATCGAAGCCGCGCACGGCTCCGATCATCTCGCTGGCGAACAGGATATTGTCGACGGGAATGACCTTCGTCAGCAGGTCGATGCCCGGCTGATGGTAGACACAGGTATCGAAGAAGACGTTCTTGAGGAGGTGGTCGCGCAGCAGCGGCTTCTTCAATTCCTGTGCCAGCCCGCGGTAGCGTCCCCAGTGGTAGGGCGCAGCACCGCCGCCATGCGGGATAATGAACCGCAATGGCGGGAAGTCCTTGAACAAGTCGCCCTGGATCAATTGCATCACAGCCGTCGTGTCGGCATTGATGTAATGGGCGCCGGTCGTGTGAAACGAGGGATTGCAGCTGGTAGAGACATGGATCATGGCGGGAATGTCGAATTCCACCATCTTCTCGTAGATCGGATACCAGTGCCGGTCAGTCAGCGGCGGGCTGTTCCAGTGTCCGCCCGAAGGATCCGGATTGAGATTGATGGCGACGAAACCGTAGTCCTTCACGCATTTTTCCAACTCGGGAATGCAGGTCGCGGGCTCGACCCCGGGACTCTGCGGCAGCATGGCGGCGCCAATGAAATTTTGAGGAAATAGCTTCGAAACGCGAAAGCAAAGCTCGTTGCAGATCGCCGACCAGGTGGATGAAACGGCGAAATCGCCGATGTGATGGGCCATGAAGCTCGCGCGTGGACTGAAGATCGTGAGATCGCTACCGCGCTCCTTCATCTGCTTGAGCTGGTTCTTCTCGATCGACTCGCGCAATTCATCGTCGCTGATTCTCAGCTCGGAGACTTTGGGCATGGCCGAGGGATCCTTGATCCCGGCGATCTGCCGGCTGCGCCAGTCCTCAAGCGCCTTTGGCGCGGTCGTGTAATGGCCGTGGCAGTCAATGATATCGGAAAGTCCCTCCATCAGACGCGGTCCCACTGGATAGAGACGAAGATACAGCCGGGCTGGATTTGGCGCTCAGGCCAGCACTTCTTCCGGCTCTTCTGCCTCCACATCGCTCTCCTGAGCGAGGACGCTTTGCAGCTTCGTCTCGTCGAGCGCTTTTTCCCATTTACAGACGACTATCGTCGCCACCGCATTGCCGATTAAATTTGTCGGCACGAGCGCTTCTGACATGAAGCGATGTATGCCTAGGATTAGGGCGATGCTGGCCACCGGAATGGTACCGACCGAGGCAAGCGTTGCGGCGAGAACAATGAATGCAGCACCGGTAACGCCGGCGGCTCCTTTTGAAGTCAGCAACAGGATACCGATAAGTCCAAGCTGCTGCTCGATCCCAAGCGGCGTATTGGTCGCCTGCGCGAGAAATACGGCTGCAGTGACGAGATACAGGCAGGTTCCATCCAGATTGAAGGAATAGCCAGTCGGTATCACAAGTCCCACAACCGATTCCTCGCAACCCAAATTCTCCAGCTTGACGAGCATGCGGGGCAGGACGACCTCCGACGACGTGGTCGCGAAGCAGAGCAAAATCTCCTCTTTAATATAGCGCATCAGCTTGATGAGACTGAATCCGGCGAGACGTGCAATCGTCCCGAGAACCACGAACACAAAAAACAGACACGTAAAATAGAACCCAAAGACAAGCTTGCCCAAAGATAGCAAGCTGCCGATGCCGTATGTGCCCACCGTAAATGCAATGGCACCGAACGCGCCAATAGGTGCCGCTTTCATGATGATTCCGACAATGCGGAAGAATGTATGCGAGACAAGCTCGATGATATGCAGCGCGGGCTTGCCCCGCTCGCCCAGGAACGACAGCGCGAATCCGAACAGCACCGAGAAGAACAGGACCTGCAGGATCTCGCCTTCGGCGAAGGCGCCGACGACGGTTCCGGGAATCACATGCAAGAAGAACTCGACGGTGCTCTGCTGCCCTGCCTTGGTGGTGTAGGCCTGGATGGGTTTGGTATCGATGGCGCTGGGATCGATATTCATGCCCACCCCGGGCTGCCACACATTGACGACCACCAGGGCGACGACAAGCGCCAGAGTGGTTACCGCCTCGAAATAGATCAGCGCCTTCAGCGCCACTTTGCCGACCTTCTTGAGGTCGCTCATGCTGGCAATCCCATGCACCACGGTGCAGAAGATGATCGGCGCGATGACCATCCTGATGAGCTTGATGAATGCATCGCCAAGCGGCTTCATGGCGCTGGCGGCCTGCGGGTAGAAGTATCCGAGCAAGACTCCGATGATCATTCCGCACAGCACCTGAAAATAGAGATGCTCATAAAGCTTCTTCTTCGGCGCCGGAGAAGACGGATGTGCTTGCGTCATGCGTATCTCCATTCACATCAGGCGCGTGCTGTTGCGCTTGGGCCCTAGCCCCTTACACGCACCAGCCGAATGCCAATATGTTATCCTTGATCGTCGGAGTGTGTCGTATTGCTTCTTTCGGCGTCGCTATAACGGCTGGCTATACCGGCCACCCCGCGCTCAGCAATTTCCGCGACAAACGCGCGAAGACATTGGACAAACGAGCGCCCGGCATTCGACAGTGGGCGGTCGCGGGGCAGGATCACCCCTGCCGGTCGGTCCGGCGCGGGGATTGGCAAGGGCACCACTTTCAGGGTTCCCCGGAGGAGATCGCCGACCATCATCAACCGCGGCATGACCGAGATGAGATCGGTGGCGTGGAGCATCTCGCGGATAAAACCGTACGAGCTTGAGCGCAAAGAGGTCACTGCAGGGAGACCAAGCAGCGCGAGCAGATGCTCGATCTCCTGTCCGACCAGCTGAGTCCCGGTGGGTAGGATGAGATCGTAACGGCGGAGCACATCGACGGTGACCGTTTCGGAGAAGATGGGGTGCTCGGCCCGGGCGAGAATGGAGATCGGCTCGGTCCAGAGCGGCTCGCGCGAGAATTGATCCGGCACCGCCGGTGCGTAGAGACGGCCGATGATCAAATCAATTTCACCCGATACAAGCAGCGGTAGCAGCTCCTCGGTACGGCCTTCCTGAAGCCGCAGCTTGATCGCTGGATAAGTGGCTTTCAGTCGGATCAAGGCACCCGGCAGCACCCCGGCAGCCGTTACTGGCAGGGCGCCGAGAGCGAGAGTGCCATCCGGGCTGGAGAGTTGATCGAGCGCGTCATCGAGCCGGCGCACCTCCGCGAGGATACGCCGAGCGGTTTGCACAAACACGAGACCTGCGTCGGTGGGACGCACACCGCGCGAGTGACGGTGGAAGAGGCGGGTCTGCAGAATGTCTTCGAGTTCTTGTAGGCTTTTGGTCAACGCCGGCTGGGTGATCCCCAGCACCGTCGAAGCCTTCAGGAGACTGCGGTGAGTTTCTACGGCGTCCACCGCTCTCAACAGTGAAAGCCTGAGGCGCTGGTCAAGATAACGGCGCGCAATGCGGCCGGGTTGCGTGCTCACGTTTGAATGAGAATTCTTGTCCAAAGCGAAAACGGCTCCGATCCATCGTGACGAACTTTTGAGGGCAATGGTTCTGCCACTCCGGCTCGCGGATCACGCCTGATACCATTCCGTTTCGCAGAAAAATTCAATAACTGCCCAGCAACTATGTCATGCCGCCGCTGCTCCGAAGACGGTAGCGCAGAGACGGATTATCTTGATGCGCCGCATAGCCCCTATGCTTCGTTACCGGAAAGCCGATTAGAAACAGGTCTCTTAGAATTGCCATCCGCCAACGGCTTTAGTCTGCTTAGGGTGTGGCCGAAAGAATTAAAATGAGGCGGTAGCCGCTGCGAAGCGGGAGCGTCATCATTTCATAGCAAGGTGTGTACGTGACCATATCGTGGGGGGAAGGGCTTGGAGCTTGTAACAATTGCCACCGACAAACTTGCAATCCGCAGGATAGGTTCGACGATGCAGTACACTCGGTTTTCAGCACTGCCGATGGGACTGGAGGCTCTCTGGCATCACGCAATTGCAAGTTTCGCAGACATGCTTGTCATGCCAGTGCCGGCACTCAATCACCCAATCCGGCTATCCCGATCTGGCGGTAATAACGGATCGCGCCGGGATGGAGCGGTAAGAATGTATTTCGCGCGATATTCGCCGGAACCGTAGCGGCGGCTGCCGCATGGACCTCGATCAGCTCCTCATGGTTTTCGAATGCCGCCTTGACCGTGCGATAGACAAGATCGCTCGGCAGGTCCTCGTGCGCCACGGCAAAGTTGTACAGTCCGACCGTTTGGTAGGGGCGAACAAGGGAAGGATAGGTTCCCGCCGGAATGTGCGAGGGCGTGAGTTCCGGTATGGCAAGGCGCAACGCGGCGATCTGGTCGGAGGTCAGGGCAACGTAGCGGACCATGTCCTTGGCCTCGAGCTCGAGGAAAGACGGAAATGGAACGCCGGCGCCCACCGCGAGCATGTCGAGCGAACGGTCATGCATCTGCGTGGTGAGATCCGACCAGTCGCCGAAAACGAAGCTTGTTGGAGTCTTCAGCGTGGCAAAGAATTCGGGAACATAAGCTGCCGAGGTACCGCCGCGCGGGCCGACGCCGACGCGCTTGCCGGCCATCTCGGCGATCGAGCGAATCCCGGAATCCTGTAGAACGAGTAGGTGGAACGGCGTGTCGTACATCGGGAAGATCGCCCGCATGGCGCGTGCCGGCTTGCGGTTTGCCCACGCCCCGGTGGCGTTCCAGGCGTGGAGCGCAATGCCCATCGTCACGAATCCGATCTTCACCTCGCCGCCCTCGAGCAACTCGATGTTCTGAGCGGGTCCTTCCGTGGGTAGCATCGTCACCGGAAGCTCGAGGACGCGGGTCAGGATCTTCGCCAGACCCTCGCCATAGACGTAGTAGGTGCCGCCCGGTGAGGCCGTACCGATCGTCAGATGGTCCGG
>DATBYX010000119.1:0-10282 GCA_036513475.1 Xanthobacteraceae bacterium
CTCGGCAGGAAGTTTCGCTGCCGCAATACCTGAATGACTGCATCCTATCGCCGAACGCTCCGATCAATGGAGGCCCCGGGGTAGGCCCGTTTGACATCTGCTTTTTGAATGGGGAAGCCTCGCTCGCCGTGCGCCGAGAGCTTGCAAATGGCGCGGTCCTGACCTCCGCGTTGGGCTACTCGCTTAGCTATAACAATCTCGATAACAACAAAAGCCCGACCCAAGGCATGCTTGCGGAGCTGCGGCAGGATTTTGCCGGGCTTGGCGGCAATGTGCGGTTCGTGCGCACGGCCGGGGACGTGTACGGTTATCATGAGATCGTGAGCGATCTCATCGGCACCCTGCATTTGCAAGGTGGACACATCGCGGGATGGGGCTGCGGACAGAACAATAATGGATCGCTCCTCGACACGCCGGCGGAATGCCTGCGCATGCTCGATCATTTCCAGATGGGCCCGAATCTCGTGCGCGGATTTGCGCCTGCAGGAATTGGGCCGCGTGACCTGTCCCGCTTTGGCCTCACGGGTACTGGAGATGCCTTGGGCGGCACAATGTATTGGGGTGCGAGCTTTGAAATGCAGACGCCCCTCTATTTTCTGCCCAAGGACGCCGGGATCAAGATCGCCGCCTATGCCGACGCCGGATCCTTGTGGGACTATCGCGGTCCAACCAGCTGGGCCGCCACAGGCGAGACATTGTCCGGCTCGATCTGCGCCGCACCCCCGTGCCCGCTCGACAATGCCATGCATATCCGATCGTCGGTGGGTGTGGGTGTGATTTGGGATTCCCCGTTCGGGCCGCTGCGGTTCGATTACGCGATTCCTCTGACACAACAACCGTACGATAACACCCAGCGATTTCGCTTTGGCGGCGGAGCCAAATTCTGATTCCGGCGCGGATTTCTGGTCCGATACGCGGTCCAGCAACGGCAGTTTGGATGATCGGCAATGCGAGGTCACGAGCGTTGTTCGCAGCGACCGCGGCTCCGCCGGAAGAGTGGGGGCGTTTCGGCTTGCAACAATCATGAGACCGCATCTTCCCTTTCCGGATCCAAACTGATTCTGTTAGGGCCGGCCGGGTAATCCGCCGTGGGGGTGGATACTTCATCGGCAACGCTCGGCACTGCCGATATCAGCGCCATCCTCAATGCATTACCGCACCGCTATCCTTTCCTGGTGATAGATCGTATCATCAACATCCGTGCGGACGAGTCCGCCATAGGCATCAAGAACGTTACCTTCAACGAGCCGCAGTTCGTCGGACATTTTCCCGGGAACCCGGTTTATCCGGGCGTGCTGTTGATCGAAGGGATGGCGCAGACCGCGGGAACCATCTGTGTCATGTCGCAGATGGGAGAGAGCCGCGGTGGTCGCCCCAGACAGGTCTATTTTCTGACTATCGACAAGGCAAGGTTTCGAAAGCCGGTCGCGCCAGGGGACACGATAGAATATCACGTCCAGAAAATCGCCCGCAAAAAGAACATGTGGTGGTTTCGCGGAGAGGCGAAGGTGGCGGGCGCCCTTGTAGCCGAGGCGGAAGTCGGCGCAATGCTAGCGTGAGGTGTCAGATGTCCGCGATCGATCCAACCGCCCGCATAGAGCCGGGCGCGCTGGTCGGGCGGGATGTGCTCATCGGCCCTTACTGCGTCATCGGTCCGAACGTCATAATAGGCGACGGGTCAAGGCTTGCAAGCCATGTTCAGATCGCTGGGCATACCATCATCGGACCGCGTGCCTCGATCCATCCGTTCGTATCGCTCGGAACCCCGCCCCAGTCGGTGAAATATCGCGGCGGACCCACTCGGCTCGTCATTGGTGCCGATTGCGATATTCGCGAGAATGTCACAATGAATACGGGGACGGAGGATGACCGAGGTGTGACCGAAGTGGGAGACCGATGTCTTTTGATGGTCGGGTCCCACATCGGTCATGACTGCAAGGTCGGAAGCGACGTCACTTTCGCAAATAATGTCGTGCTTGGCGGGCATGTGACGGTCGGCGATTTCGTTGTTTTTGGAGGCCAGTCGGCGGTGCGCCAATTCGTGCGGGTCGGCGAAAGTGCTATGGTGGTGGGCATGAGCGGAGTGCGAGCAGATGTGATTCCGTTCGGGCTGGTGCAGGGATCGCTTGCCGACCTCATCGGCCTCAATGTTGTTGGCATGCGCCGGCGTGGCTGGTCGAAAATGGAGATCCAGCGGTTACGCGGCGCTTACGAGGCAATGTTTTTCGGCGCCGGCACCTTTCGGGAACGCGTGGCAAAGGTCGCAGCGCAATACGGCAATGACCCGCTTGTGGCGGCAGTCGTTTCGTTCATCCGCGCAGGGTCGCGACCGCTGACGATGGCGATTCGCCGCGCGCAGGCAGAGAAGCATCTTGAGCAAGGATGTTGAGCCCTCTTTGTCAGATATCGGTCCGCTCGCGGTCATCTGTGGCGGCGGCAATCTGCCTCTTGCCGTCGCCGATGCAGCGGAGAAAGGGGGGCGCGGGGTCGTCTTATTTCCGATTCGAGGATGGGCGGATCCCATCCCGGCGGGCTATCGGCAGCACTGGGTATCCTTCGGTAATTTTGGGTCGTTCTGTCGTGTTGCCCGCGCAGAGGGCTGTCGCGATGTGGTGTTTATCGGGTCACTGGTGCGGCCGGGAATTTTCCAGCTTCGGCCAGACTTGAAGACGCTGCGGCTATTGCCGAAAATATGGCGGATATTTCGGGGCGGCGATGATCATTTGCTGAGGGGTGTGGCGTCGATTTTCGAGGAGCACGGGTTCAGGGTAGTCGGAGCGCACGAGGTTGCGCCGGAAATCCTGATGCCGGAGGGGCCGATCGGGACGCTGCGCCCCAATAGCTCTCAGCAGGCCGACATTGAAAAGGGACTGGCGTTGCTTGACGCAATCAGTCCGTTCGACGTGGGTCAAGCGGCGGTGGTCGAGAACGGGCGAGTTCTCGCCATGGAGGCAGCCGAAGGTACCGATGCAATGCTCCGGCGCATCGAGCAACTGCGCCGAAACGGACACATAGAGCGGGCTGCTGTCCGCGGCGTATTGGTGAAGGCAGTCAAGCGAGCACAGAACCTCAGGCTTGATCTGCCCTCGATTGGACCGCAAACCATCGAAATGGTCGCGCGTGCGAGACTTGGCGGGATTGCCGCCACTGCGGGGAGTGCAATTATCGCTCAATCCGAGCGCATCGGGATGGCTGCGGACCGAGAAAAGCTGTTCGTCATTGGCGTGAGAGCAACCTCGGCCCAGCGATGAGGCAGCGCGCCAACACGAATCATCTACCCAATGCGCTCGAGCTTTTCCTTGTCGCGGGAGAGGAATCAGGCGATCAGCTGGGCGCCGCCCTTATGCGTGCATTGCGGAAATGCGCGAAACAAGAGGTGCGGTTCAGCGGGGTAGGGGGACGCGAAATGGCCAAAGAAGGTATCGCCAGCCTTTACCCGATAGACGATCTTCCGCTGATAGGATTCAGTGCAATCCCTCGCCGGCTCCCTGAGATCCTGCGGCTGATGCGATTTACGGCGAAGAAGGTGGTTGCGCGACGCCCGCAAGCTTTGATTATCATAGACAGTCCGGGTTTCACTCGAGGAATAGCAAGGCGAGTGCGCCTCGCTGATCCGACCATTCCCATCGTGGAATATGTCTCCCCTTCGGTCTGGGCGTGGCGACCAGGTCGGGCAAGGGTCATGCGCGGGTATATCGACCATATTCTTGCACTTCTGCCGTTCGAGCCGGATGTCCACCGGAAGCTCGGAGGGCCCGCTTGCAGCTATGTTGGCCATCCCTTGACGGAAAGCGTGGCTCATCTGCGTCCGAGCTCGGTAGAGGCCTGCCGCCGAGCAGCATCCCCTCCTGTGTTTCTCATGCTGCCAGGCAGCAGGAGGGGGGAGATCCGACGGCTTTTCGAGGTGTTCGCGCGAGCGGTGTCGAAGGTGAAAGATCGGGTTGGTGAGCTTGACCTTGTTATCCCGACGTTGCCGCATCTCACTGATGAGGTTCGATCTGCTAGCGAAAAATGTATGATATCGCCAAGGATCATTGTGGATCCTGCTGAAAAGCAGGCTGCCTTCCGCATCGCACGGGTGGCGCTCGCAAAATCTGGAACTGTCACCCTGGAACTGGCGCTGTCCGGCGTTCCCATGGTTACCGCTTACAAGGTTTCGGAGCTGGAATACCTGGTCGGCAAGCTCTTGTTACGGCGGCTATCCTCGATCATCCTGACCAACATTCTCCTGTCCGACAACGTAGTTCCAGAGCTGATACAACATCAGTGTACGGCCGATAACCTGGCAGCGGCAATTATTCCGCTGTTCGATGACACTCCGCAGAGACGCCGTCAGATCGAAGCGTTTTCTCGTCTTGACAAGATTCTGGAGATCGACTCCACCGCCCCTCCAGCGATGCGGGCCGCCCAAATTGTGCTGGACGTGATCGAGGGCGCTCGCGGCATGCGTGCCGCTGCACACAGGTCATAAAATTGGCGCTGGAACCTACTTTCGGCGCGAGATCGGGACATAATCGCGCTGGGGCGCGCCGGTATAGAGCTGGCGTGGGCGCCCAATCTTCTGCTGCGGGTCCTCGATCATCTCCTTCCATTGGGAAATCCATCCCACCGTGCGTGCTACCGCGAATAGAACGGTAAACATGGCCGTCGGGAATCCCATGGCCTTGAGCGTAATGCCGGAATAAAAGTCGATATTGGGATACAGCTTTTTCTCGATGAAATAATCGTCATGTAACGCAATGCGCTCGAGCTCGAGGGCGACTTCCAGTAACGGCTCATCCTTGGCTCCGATTTCGTTCAACACCTCATGACACGTCCTCTGCATGATCTTGGCGCGAGGATCGTAGTGCTTGTAGACCCGATGCCCAAAACCCATCAGGCGAAAGCTGTCCTTCGGGTCCTTAGCGCGACGGACGTATTCCGGAATCCGGTCGGCCGTGCCGATCTCGGTCAGCATGTTCAAGGCCGCTTCGTTCGCGCCGCCGTGAGCAGGGCCCCAAAGGCAGGCGCAGCCCGCCGCGATGCAGGCAAACGGATTGGCGCCGGAGGAGCCCGCGAGACGGACTGTCGAGGTCGACGCATTCTGCTCATGGTCTGCGTGCAGGATGAATATACGGTCCATTGCGCGGGCAAGAACGGCATTGGGCTTGTAGTCCTCGCATGGCACCGCAAAGCACATGCGTAGGAAATTGGTCGCGTAATCGAGATCGTTCTTTGGGTAAATGAACGGCTGACCGACCGAATATTTATAGGCCATGGCGGCAATTGTCGGCATCTTCGCAATCATCCGAATGGAGGCGATCATCCGCTGCACAGGATCGGAAATATCGGTCGAGTCATGGTAGAACGCCGAAAGCGCGCCAACGCAGCCGGTCATCACCGCCATCGGGTGAGCATCGCGCCGGAATCCCTGATAAAAACGGCTCATTTGCTCGTGCACCATGGTGTGCCGAGTAACGCGGTTATCGAAATCGGCCTTTTGCGCCGCGGTAGGAAGCTCACCATAAAGCAGGAGGTAACAGGTCTCTAGGAAATCGCCGTGCTCTGCGAGTTGCTCGATGGGATAGCCGCGATAGAGAAGGATGCCTTCGTCGCCGTCGATATAGGTGATCTTGGACTCGCAGCTTCCCGTGGACGTGTACCCAGGATCGTAGGTAAACATTCCGGTTTCGGCGTAGAACTTGCTGATGTCGATGACGGAGGGTCCGATCGTCCCGTCGAAGATCGGAAACGACGTTTCCTTGTCACCGAGGATGAATTTGCCGGTGTTGATATTAGCGCCGGTTTTTGCGTCCATGTCTGAACTCTCTGTTTCCGGGCATCATCCAGCCACGGACATGGTGGAGGTTTTACGCACACGCTCCCCAGTTTGATCTAATGTGCTCTGGCGTAGCTTATCCGTTGCTGCGCTGCAAGATGCGTTGCAGGCAGCTACTGCGGGAGCGCCGGCGCGGGCGTTTGGTCAGCGATCCGGGCGAGGCATTCGTCCTTCCCGAGGACTACCAGCACCTCGAAAATCGGAGGGGATGTCGTGCGGCCGGTGAGTGCGGCGCGCAAGGGCTGCGCAATATTTCCGAGCTTCATCCCAAAGCGTTGGGCAAAGTCGCGGATCGCCCGTTCGGTCGTTTCGGCCGTCCACGGATCGACCCTGCGCAGCTCATCGAGGAGCTGGGCGAGAATCTCGCGTATTTGCGGGCTCAACAGGGCTGACGCCTTTTGGTCCAGCGACAGCGGACGCTCTGCAATGATGAAACTGGCGCCATCTGCAAGCTCGACGAGGGTTTTGGCTCGCTCCTTCAGTGCGCTCATCGCCGTCAGCAATTGCTGGCGCACGCGCGGCGTGAGCTTTTTCGCGATCTGCGAGCCTCCGGCGATGTGCGGAAGCACACGTTCGAGCTGGGCTAACAACTCGGCATCAGGCGTCTGGCGCAGGTAATGCCCGTTGAGATTTTCGAGCCGTGCAAAGTCGAAGCGCGCAGGCGAGCGACCGATTTGAGCCAGGTCGAACGCCTTGATCATTTCCTCGGTAGAGAAGATTTCCTGGTCGCCATGGCTCCAGCCAAGCCGGACAAGATAGTTGCGCATCGCGGCGGGAAGATAACCCATCGCACGATACGCATCGACTCCCAAAGCGCCATGGCGCTTCGAGAGCTTGGAGCCGTCCGGCCCGTGAATGAGCGGGATATGCGCCATGACGGGCACGCTCCACCCCAGTGCGGTGTAGATCTGTATCTGTCGCGCCGCGTTGGTTAGGTGATCGTCGCCGCGAATAATATGAGTCACTCCCATGTCGTGGTCGTCGACCACTACCGCAAGCATGTAGGTCGGGGTTCCGTCGGAGCGCAGTAGCACGAGGTCGTCGAGATGCTCGTTCTGCCATACGACGCGTCCTTGCACCTGGTCCTCAACCACCGTCTCGCCGGTCAGCGGCGCTTTGAGCCGGATCACTGGTTTGACCCCTGCCGGGGCTTCGGCGGGGCTGCGATCGCGCCAGCGACCGTCGTACAGCCTGGTGCGCCCCTCACGGCGCGCCTGTTCCCGCATCTGCGCCAGTTCCTCCGCTGAAGCGTAGCAGAGGTAGGCGCACCCATTCGCCAACAGTTGCTCCGCTACTTCGCGATGGCGTGCCGAGCGCGAAAACTGATAGATCGTGTCCCCGTCCCAATCGAGCTCGAGCCACGACAGCCCCTCCAGGATCGCGTCAATCGCCGATTGGGTAGAGCGCTCTCGGTCGGTATCCTCTATACGCAGCAGCATTTTCCCCCCACGGCCGCGGGCGAAGAGCCAGTTGAAAAGGGCGGTGCGAGCACCGCCTATGTGCAGGAAGCCGGTCGGGGAGGGAGCAAAGCGCGTAACGACTGTCATGACGGGTCTCGCCAGCAGTGCCAGGACAGCTGCTCTAACCTGGGAGGAACGCGAGGGTTCATGCTCCTCAGGCCTGTCCGGCGTCTGCATCTTGGCGCATGCATTGGGATTTGCCACATACTCGCGGTGAAGTCAGGTGGAATGGCAGCATGAACGACCCTGAGCGAGCGCCCGCCGAAAGCGGATCCGATTTTATCCGCGATATCGTGCGGGCCGATCTCGACGCCGGCCGCTACCGCACGGTGATTACCCGGTTTCCGCCGGAGCCGAACGGCTACCTTCATATCGGTCATGCCAAGTCCATCTGCCTCAACTTCGGAATTGCACAGGAGTTCGCGGGCAGATGTCACCTGCGCTTTGACGACACCAACCCTCTCAAAGAGGAGCAGGAATATATCGACGCTATTGAGAGCGATGTCCGCTGGCTCGGCTTTGATTGGGGACCGCACCTCTACCACGCGTCCGACTATTTTGAACAACTCTATGAATGGGCTGAATATCTTATCCGCGCTGGCAAAGCTTATGTCGATGATCAGTCGCCCGAGGAGATACGCGCGGCCCGCGGCACGCTCACGGAGCCCGGCAGGAACAGTCCCTGGCGCGAGCGGGGCCTCGAAGAAAATCTCGATCTGTTCCGCCGCATGCGGGCCGGAGAGTTTCCGAACGGGGCGCGGGTCCTTCGGGCCAAGATCAACATGGCGTCAGGCAACATCAATCTGCGAGACCCGGTTCTGTATCGCATCTTGCACGCCAGCCATCCGCGCACGGGAGCAAGCTGGTGCATCTATCCGAGCTATGACTTTGCACACGGGCAGTCGGATGCGATCGAGAGGGTCACACACTCTATCTGTACTCTGGAGTTCGAGGATCACCGGCCGCTCTATGACTGGCTTCTGGACAACCTTCCGGTACCGTCGCGGCCTCACCAGTATGAGTTCGCCCGTCTCAATCTCACCTATACCATACTTTCCAAACGCGTTCTGACCGAGCTCGTTCGCGCCCGCCATGTCGAGGGCTGGGATGATCCCCGCATGCCGACCCTCGCGGGCTTGCGCCGCCGCGGGGTTCCGCCCGAGGCGTTCCGTGACTTTGCCAAGCGTATCGGCGTCGCCAAAGCCAACAGCGTGGTCGACCTAGGGCTGTTCGAGTTCTCCATTCGCGAAGTTCTGAACAAGACGGCGCTCCGGAGAATGGCGGTGCTTCGCCCGCTCAAGCTCGTAATCGAAAATTATCCGACGGATCAGGTCGAGGAAATTGAAGCGGTCAACCATCCCGACGATCCTGCAGCCGGCACCCGCCGCATCCGTTTCGGTCGAGAGCTTTACATTGAACGTGATGATTTCATGGAAGTTCCGCCGAAGAAGTTCTATCGGCTGGCGCCCGGCCGGGAAGTGCGATTGCGCTATGCCTATTTCGTCACATGCCGCGAAGTGGTCAGAGATGCCGATGGGAAGGTGGTTGAGTTGCGCTGCGCGTACGACCCGCAGACACGCGGCGGCAATGCGCCGGACGGGCGCAAAGTGCAGGCAACCTTGCACTGGGTTTCTGCCGCGAACGCAGTGCAGGCCGAGGTACGCCTCTACAATCAGCTGTTTAAGGTTGCTGAGCCGAATGCCTCTGATTTCGCGGCCGATCTTAATCCTGCATCCCTTGAGCTGCTCGCCGATGCTCGAGTTGAACCTGCACTTGCAAGCGCTCAACCCGAAAAAGCAATCCAGTTCGAGCGCCAGGGATATTTTTGCCTGGATCCAAGCTCCGCTCCCGATCGATTGGTTTTCAACCGCACCGTCGGACTGCGTGACTCCTGGGCAAAAATGCATTCTGGGGCTGGTACGTAGATCAACCCGGATAGGTGGCGGAAGCTCCCTGACCTGTACTGAGGCATTGCAGGTAGGGGATATCCAAGGCAGCGGGCTCGCGTGTAGCATGGGCCGCAACAGGGCACTGAGCTCGGGTGCCAGGTTGCTCAATCCTCCTATGGGTGCGCGATGGCAGGACCGGGGAAGCCGCGCGGGAGAGCCGAGACGTGGCGGCCTTGGGTTCCACCTTCGGCTGCAACCGTTTCAAGACCCGCTTGGGCATGGCCGAACCGTGCTGCAGATCTCGCTGGCCGAGCCGCAAATCGCATTCGCGAGTGGGTTGCTGTCGAGCTCGGGGTGGGCATGCTGGTGCCCTGGCTCGCAATCGGATTTGGTTGCGGCATTCTCATCTATTTCAATATCGACCAGGAGCCGGCTCTCTGGGCAACGATTGTACTCTTCGCCACTGCAGTGGCTGCGACGGTGCTCTGCCGACATCGTCCCGTTGGATTTACCATCGCGCTTGGTATCGCGGTCATTGCTGCCGGATTCATGGCCGCCACGTTGAAGGCGGTCCTCATTGCACATCCGGTGTTGCCGAAACCGGTGTGGAACGCCGATGTTGCGGGGTACGTGGAAATTCGAGAAGAGCGCGAACGCTCTGATCGTATCACCTTGCGCGTAGAGCGCATTTCCGCCGAGCGGATGAACGAGAGACTTGAACGCGTAAGGGTATCGGTGCGCAAGGGCACCGCCCCGGCAGTTGGAAGCTTCGTAGAGCTCAAAGCACGACTATCGCCCCCGCTCGAGCCGTTGCGCCCTGGCGGTTATGACTTCGCCCGGGACATGTACTTTCAGCGCATCGGGGCATCCGGTTTCGCACTCGGCCGCATCCGCACTGCGCAGTCTCCGGAGTTGCCAACGCTTCGTTTGCGCTACGCCGCAGCCGTAGATGGAATACGCGAGGCGATCGACAAACGCATCCGCGCTGTTCTGCCCGGGGACCGCGGATCGATTGCATCGGCGCTGATTACCGGCAAGCGCGACCCGATTTCAACGCAGGTGAATGAGGCCATGTACATTTCAGGCCTCGGTCATGTGCTGTCCATCTCCGGATA
>DATBYX010000120.1:0-7721 GCA_036513475.1 Xanthobacteraceae bacterium
ACTGGCCGTTCTTCCCGAAGGACATCAAATAGCGATCTCGCCGCTCAACAAGCGGCGGTGGCAGAGCTTCAAGGCGAACCGGCGGGGATACGCCGCTTTCTGGCTTTTCCTGGTGCTGTTCGTGGTTTCGCTGTTCGCGGAGTTCATCGCCAACGACAAGCCGTTCTATGCGCGTTACGACGGCAAGTCCTATTTTCCCGTCTTTGTCACTTACCCGGAAACGGCCTTCGGCGGCGAGTTCGAGACCGCGGCGGATTACCGTGATCCTTATCTGCAGAAGCTGATTGCGGAGAAGGGCGGTTTCATGCTGTGGCCGCCGATCCGCTACTCGCATAACACGCAGAATCTCGACCTCCCCACTCCGGCACCGTCGAAGCCGACCTGGCTGTTGACGGAAAAGGAATGCAAGACCGTAGTCGAACGCAAGGGTCTCACCAGCTGTCGCGACCTCGAGTACAACTGGTTGGGCACCGACGATCAGGGGCGTGACGTCGTGGCGCGTCTCATTTACGGTTTCCGTATCTCGGTGCTGTTCGGGCTGGCGCTCACGCTCATCTCGTCAGTCATCGGCGTGGCAGCCGGAGCCGTGCAGGGATATTTCGGGGGCTGGACCGACTTATTGTTCCAGCGGTTCATCGAGATTTGGACCGCAATCCCCGCGCTCTATCTGTTATTGATCATCTCATCGGTGCTGGTCCCCGGTTTCTTCGTGCTACTCGGGATTCTTTTGCTGTTCTCCTGGGTGTCGCTCGTCGGCCTGGTCCGGGCGGAATTTCTGCGCGGGCGGAACTTCGAATACATCCAGGCAGCGCGAGCGCTTGGCGTCTCCAATAGAACCATCATGTTCCGGCATCTGTTGCCCAACGCCATGGTCGCCACAATGACCTTTCTGCCGTTCATCATGTCCTCGTCGGTAAGTGCGTTGACTTCGCTTGACTTTCTCGGCTTCGGACTGCCTCCGGGATCGCCCTCGCTTGGCGAGATGCTCTCGCAAGCCAAGGCCAATGTTCAGGCTCCCTGGCTCGGAATCGCCGGCTTCTTGACGGTTGCGACCATGCTTTCCCTGCTGATTTTCATTGGGGAGGCCGTACGCGACGCCTTTGATCCCAGAAAGACGCGCGGGTGAGCTGATGGAAGCGAGCTACGAGAAATTGCTCGAGGTGAAGGATCTTTCCGTCGCGTTCCGTCACGGTCAAAGCGAGACTCTCGCCGTCGACCGTATCTCCTTTTCGATCAAAAAGGGCGAGACCGTCGCGCTCGTCGGCGAATCCGGATCGGGCAAGTCGGTGACGGCCCTCTCGGTATTGAAGCTTCTGCCCTATCCTGCAGCGCACCACCCATCGGGTTCCATCCGGTTCAAGAACCAGGAGCTTCTCGGGTTGAGCGAGGCTGAGATTCGCCGCGTGCGGGGCAACGACATCACCGTCATCTTCCAGGAGCCGATGACCTCGTTAAATCCGCTGCACACCGTTGAAAAGCAGATCGGCGAGGCGCTCCTCCTGCATCAGGGACTGACCGGAGAGGCGGCTCGCAGGCGCACGCTCGAGCTCCTTGAGCAAGTCGGGATTCCGGACCCGCGGACCCGCCTGAACAGCTATCCCCACCAGCTCTCGGGGGGGCAGCGTCAGCGTGTCATGATCGCGATTGCGCTCGCCAACGAGCCCGATCTCCTCATCGCGGATGAGCCCACGACCGCCCTCGATGTCACCGTCCAGGCGCAGATCCTCGCCCTGCTCAAAGAGCTGCAGACGCGCCTCGGAATGGCGATGCTGTTCATAACGCACGATCTCGGCATCGTACGAAAGCTCGCCGATACGGTTTGCGTGATGAAGGAAGGAACGATCGTCGAGCAGGGTCCCGCCGAACGCATATTCAAATCGCCGCAGCATGACTATACGCGGGCATTGCTGCGGGCGGAGCCGAAGCCTGACCCGGCGCCGATGTGTCCGCATGCGCCGGTCGTCATGGAGACCAAGGATCTCAAGGTGTGGTTTCCGATCAAGCGCGGGGTCATGCGCCGCATCATCGGGCATATCAAAGCCGTCGACGGCGTCAGCGTTGCGGTCCGCCAGGGCGAGACGCTCGGCATCGTCGGAGAGTCCGGCTCCGGCAAGACCACTTTGGGCCTTGCCATTCTGCGGCTGATCTCATCTGACGGACCCATCGTGTTCCTTGGCAGCAACATCGCCGGCCTGAGCTTCAAAAAGATGCGTCCATTCCGCCGGCATATGCAGATCGTCTTCCAGGATCCCTATGGCTCGCTCTCACCGCGCATGTCGGTTTCCGACATCATCGAAGAGGGGTTATGGGTGCATCATCCCAAGATGAGCAAACAAGAACGACAGCAGCGGGTGGTGCGCGCCCTCGGCGAGGTCGGGCTCGACCCTGAAACGCGGGCCCGCTACCCGCATGAATTCTCCGGCGGACAGCGCCAGCGCATCGCGCTTGCCCGCGCGGTTGTGCTGGAACCTACTTTCATTGTGCTCGACGAGCCGACGAGCGCTCTCGACATGCTGATCCAGGCGCAGATGGTGGACCTCTTGCGGGACTTGCAACGACGCTGCAATCTCACTTATCTGTTCATCTCGCACGATTTGAGAGTGGTGGCGGCGCTGGCGAGCCGGCTTCTGGTCATGCGTCACGGCAAGATCATGGAAGAAGGACCCGCAGCGGAGCTGTTCAAAGGGCCGAAGAGCGACTATACGCGCGCACTGTTCGCGGCGGCGTTCAATTTGGAGACGTCGCCGGAGGGTATAGTGGCTGAGTGAGGTCGCGAGTGACGGCCGGTGCGGACAAGTCGGAAATCGCAGACGAGACCTGCCAAGGCCAGCTCACGCAGCGCAAACTACTCGCAGCCGGTTTTTGTCAATATGAGCGAATATCTTTCATTTCCGCGACCGAGCCCCGCATAACTCAGACGCGGGATATCCTGCGGGCGGGGCGGTCAGCCGCCGTGCTGCCGCTCGATCCGGCTCGCCAGCAGGTTGTTCTGCTGCGGCAGTTTCGCTTGGCGGCGCAGGTCGCAGGCGCAAACGCCAACCTCATCGAGATCGTTGCGGGGCACGTGGACGCGCAGGAAGAGCCCGCAGAGGCTGCGCGACGGGAATGCCTGGAGGAAATTGGCCTTGTTCCGATGCCGCTGATCGAACTGTTGACCTACTTTCCGTCGCCAGGAATTTCGGATGAACAGATCGCCTTGTTCCTTGGGATCGTCGATTCTTCCACGCTTTCGCAGCGCGGCGGACGCGAAGCCGAGCACGAAGTCATCTCTCTGATGCGGGTGTCCATCGACGCTGCGCTTGCGGCGTTGACCGAAAGGACGATTCACAACGGGCCTCTCATCCTTGCGCTGCAATGGCTTGCGCTCAATCGCGACCGGCTGACTGAGATCGTGGCACGGGCATGAGCACCGATAGGCTCGATCCGGCGCAAATGACCGCAGCCACGGCCGCCGGGAGCCATCAGCTGATTCTGGCTGGGCCCGGCTCGGGCAAAACCACGACGCTCACCGGCCGATTCGTTCACCTCATGCAGCAAGGGGTGGATCGCAAGCGCATTCTCGCATTGACGTTTACCAAGAAAGCGGCTGACGAGATGAAATCTCGCATTGGGCAGGCGCTCGATCTTGCATCGACAAGCGATCTCACGGTCGCAACCTTTCATGGCTTTGCATTTCGACAGCTCAGAAGAAATCCGCAGCTCGCTGGCCTTCCGGAAAATTTTCAGCTCTGGGAGACGCCCCAGCAGCGGCACGTCTTCAACGCGCGCAAGATGTGGTGGAATGAGGAAACGGACATTTTAGACCTTATTGCGGGCGCGAAAGAGAGGCTCCTGGATGCCGAGCGCTTCGCCGCCGAGATAGATCAAAATGACGAAGTTCTTGTCAACGCGGTGCCCTTTTTCCGCGTCTACGAGGAGGCGCTGCAGAGTGCAGGCGCAATTGACTTTGCCGACATGGTACCTCTTGTGGTCCGCGCAATCGACAACCACCCGGATTATGGGGCCGTCCTCACAGACGCCTACGACCATTTGCTCGTCGACGAGTATCAGGATGTGAACCCTGGACAGGTCGAGCTGATCGATCGCTTCGTTCGCGCTAACGTCGCGCTCTGGGTAGTAGGCGATGATGACCAGACGCTCTATGCATTCCGGGCGGCGGACGTGCGCTTCATACTTGATTTTCCGCAGAAGTACCGCGCCGCGCAAGTGCATGTTCTCGATCGCAATTATCGCTCAGCGCAGAGCATTGTGGAGGCCGCCAAGCGTCTGATCGCCCACAGCCGCGCACGCCGCCACAAGGACTATCAGTCGACCACTGTGGAGCTGGGCGAGATCGTTGTTCGCGGTTATACAACTCCGGACATCGAGGCACGGCAGGTGGCGAAGGGTGTGGCCCAGCTTTTGGAGCACTATCGTCCCGAGCAGATCGCCGTTCTCTACCGGGTCGGCTCTGTCGGTCTTGCTCTCCAGCCGGCGCTGCAACAACTGAAAATCCCCTATGAGGTGCGCGGCGCCGGCGATCTCTGGCAGGGCGTCGCAGCGAGGCTGGTGGTGGGATCGCTCTACTTCCTCCGCGAGGGGGAATCCGTGGACGCGATGAGTCGCATGGGCAGTAGTCGGCGCGCGGAAATCGTACGGCGCAGGCTTGAGCAGGCGCGAGCAGGCAAGAAGCTGTCCTTCGCAAACGCATGCCAGATCGTCCGCGACGTAGTCGTGTCGGCCGTCCCTAGCCAAGCCTCGGATCGCACCCGGGCAGAGTGGACCAGTATCGTCGAGGCGGTGATTGCCGTCGCAACGTCGTGCCACTCGTTGCACGAGCTGGAAGCAAAAATCCTGGAGCAATCGGCTACGCTGCGCGATCCGCCGGAACATGCCGTCGTCTTATCCACGATCCATTCCGCCAAAGGACTCGAATGGGAAGCCGTGCTCCTGGTCGGCATGGAGGAAGGGGTGCTGCCGCACGCCAGTAACGAGGATCTGGAGGAAGAGCGTCGGGTCGCCTATGTGGGCCTCACCCGAGCCAAGCGGATCCTCGGCCTGACCTACGTCAATTTGCGCTTCGGCCAATCTTCCAGCCCCTCACGGTTTCTGCGCGAGCTTGCCGGCCCGGAGCGGCGCTACTGCATCTGGACCGGCCCGCGTGCGGATGGAGCGGATGAGCGCTTGCCTCTCCTGTCGAGCCGGGAGCGTCGGCGACTGAACGCTCGCATGTCAGCTCAACCCTCTGCCAGGCAGAGGCCCGCGAGTGCGAATGACGGCGTTCCCGCGCGTCATGGTCATGCCTGGAGTGCGGAAGAGGACGACCGGCTCCGGGCGATGTTCCTAAAGGGGGAGGCGATTGTAGATATTGCGAGTGCGCATCAGCGCAAGCAGGGCGCCATCACGTCGCGGCTGGTCAAGCTGGGCCTGATCGAGGAGAAAGCCGACGCGCGCTGGTGACCTCGCTTCCCGCAGCACGAGTGCGCGTGATTGCTTCGCGGATAGGCTCGATCGCGACAGCCATGTGGTTGGCATTGGCGTGGATGAGGGTGGTCTCATCGCGCACAATCGCGACGTGCCCCTCCCAGAACAACAGGTCACCGCGCTGCAGCTGGTTGAACATGCTGCAGGACAGCGCAATCGGCTCGCCGAGCGACTTCTCCTGCATGTCGCTGTCGCGCGGGCACGGGATCCCGCAGGCCGCGAGAGCCACTTGCACCAGCCCGGAACAGTCGACGCCGACGTTGGTCTTGCCGCCCCACAAGTAGGGAGCGCCGAGGAAGCGCTCGGCGACTGCAACAAAATCGGGCTCGGTTGTATTCAGGGCTGCAAGATGCCGGGCGGGGGCGTAACCGCCTGAGAAGGTGATTGCGAACGCCTGCTCGATGCGGGCCACCGCAAGCCGCGCGCCCAGCGGGAGGTATTGGATTGGCGGAAGCTTAAGGGAAGGACCGGGGAAAACCAGGGTGCGCAACGCCGATACCTTATGGGTCACAGGCGGGCCTGGCAGGCGCAACGCACTTGCAGGCAAGAAGCCCACATACCCGTCTTGTTCGAGCTGTCCCCACGCCCACCCTTCCTCGTCGAGGTCGTAAACGATGAGGCACTCGCCCAGGAGCGCCTCGGTATCGAGCGACGCCTCAGGCGAGGGCGCCCGGCGCACGGGCGCTTGCGCCTCACCAACCTCGTAAGACCGGCCCTCGACAAAGCGCGTCGCATCGACTTTGCCGGCGAGGTGCTTTGCCGCGAGATCTCGCCGTGCCGGGGTGAGGCGTGGGTCGAGGGCAGTGGGAGATGTCTCAGGCATACCGCTGTGTGAGCAGGGCATAGAGTGCGCGTGCTGCCTGGCACTCGCCGCCTTCGGGACGGCCAGGCCGCGCGGTTTGGTTCCAGGCATAGACATCGCAGTGGAGCCACGACTTGGCCCGCGACACGAACCGGCGCAAGAAAAGGGCGGCGGTGATGGAGCCTGCGAAATTCACGGATGCAACATTGTTGATGTCCGCCACCTTCGAATCGAGCAACTGCTCGTAAGGACGCCAAAGCGGCATCCGCCACAAAGGGTCGTTCTCGTTCGCGGCGCAATGCGCGAGCGAAGAAGCGAGTTCGTCGTCATCGGTATAAAACGGCGGCACCTCGGTGCCGAGCGCAACGCGAGCTGCACCGGTCAAGGTCGCCATATCCGCGATAAGCTCGGGTTCTTCTTCGTCCGCGAGCGCAAGCGCATCGGCGAGAATGAGGCGGCCTTCCGCGTCCGTGTTGCCGATCTCCACTGTGAGCCCCGCGCGCGAGCGATAGATGTCGCGGGGCCGGAACGCGGAGCCCGAAATCGCATTCTCGACTGCCGGAATGAGCACGCGCAGCCTGATTTTGGCTCCGCGGTCCATCAGCATGTGGGCGAGGGCCAGCATGGCGGCCGCCCCGCCCATGTCCTTTTTCATGTTGAGCATGCCGCTTTCAGGTTTGATGTCGAGGCCGCCCGTATCGAAGCATACGCCCTTGCCAATCAGCGTGATCTTGGGATCCCCTGGATCGCCCCAGCTGAGATTGATCAGTCGGGGCGGGCGAGCGGCCGCGCGGCCGACCGCGTGGATGAGCGGGAAGTTCTCGGTAATGAGGTCCTCGCCGGTGATCGCGCGCACCTTAGCGCCGTGGCCCTCGGCGAGCGTGCGCGCCGCCTGTTCCAGATCCGGCGGGCCCATATCGTTGGCAGGCGTATTGGTCAGGTCGCGCGCGAGAAAGATGCCCTCGACGATACGGCTGAGGTCTTCGCCATCGACGTTGCCCGGTAACTCCAGGCGCAGATCCTTTTCCGCCTGCTTGCGATAGCGCGTGAACCGGTAACAGCCGAGCGCGAAGGCGAGTGCGGCCAAGCGCGAATCGTGAGGAGCATTGGCGAATCGATAAGCGCCGGCCGGCAGCAGATCGGCGAGTGCGCCAGGCCGGAAGAGGTCCTTCTTGCCATCCGCAACTTCCTCGATGGCAAACAGGACGCGGGCTATTCCGCCTTCTCCGGAAGGGATGAGAAGGTGCCTGCCGGGGGTCGGCTCAAACCCGGCGGCGTCCGTGAATGCCCGGGCCGGGGAGTCGAGGCTGTCCCGATGCTCCCGCCAATTCGCGGCATTTACGAACCACACCGGAATGGTCGATGCGACTTCTCCACGTGGCAGAAACGTCCGATGCATGCTCGACCTTTCCTGAAACCGGCAGCTAGCACGCTGTCTGTGACGAATGAAGACGTG
>DATBYX010000121.1:0-5500 GCA_036513475.1 Xanthobacteraceae bacterium
GCCGAGGGCGAATTCGTGTCCTTCATCGGGCCGTCCGGCTGCGGGAAGACCACGTTGCTGCGCCTGATCGCGGATCTCGAGCAGCCGACACTCGGCATGCTCCAGGTCAACGGTGTCAGCGCGGGGGAGGCGCGGCTGCAGCGCGCATATGGTTATATTTTCCAAGCGCCGGCGCTCTACCCATGGCGGACCATCGAGAAGAACGTGATGCTGCCACTCGAGGTCATGGGTTTTTCCGCCTTGGAGCGACGGGAGCGCGCCAAGCGTTATCTGGCCCTGGTCAATCTCTCCGGGTTCGAACGCAAGTTCCCGTGGCAGCTTTCGGGCGGCATGCAACAGCGCGCTTCGATCGCGCGCGCTCTCTCGTTCGATCCGGCACTGCTGCTGATGGACGAGCCCTTTGGCGCGCTCGATGAGATCGTCCGCGACCATCTCAATGAGCAATTGCTGCGGCTATGGGATAAGACCGGAAAGACCGTGATCTTCGTCACGCATTCGATCCCGGAAGCCGTGTTCTTATCGACCAGGATTGTGGTGATGTCGCCGCGGCCGGGGCGCATCATCGACGTCATCGAATGCAATTTTCCGCGTGACCGTGCGCTGGAAGTTCGAGAGACGTCGGAATTCGTCAAAATTGCCCAGCGGGTTCGCATGGGCCTTCGCTCCGGACATTCGTATGACGAGTAGCGCGCTCTATTTGCCCAACTCGGCCGCGCCGAGGCTGTATTCCGCGATCGTGCGACAGGCCCCGGTCATCGTGACCGTGCTCGTGCTGATCGCTATCTGGTACGTGGCGGCCGTCCTTATGAACGTCGCCTTGGTACGAGACGCGTTCGAGCGCGAAGAAACCCGCTACACGATCGGCGATCTGATCGCGACAAGCCTGAAGTCAGAGCGGCCTCGGCTGCCAGCGCCGCACCAGATCCTGGCGACTTTCACCGACGACGTCTTCGGTCACCCGGTGACATCGGCGCGCAGCCTCGTCTATCACAGCTGGGTCACGCTTTCGGCCACCGTTGTCGGTTTTCTTCTTGGCGCGGTTGCCGGCGTCATTCTTGCGACGCTCACTGTGCACCTGCGCACACTGCAGAAAAGCCTCTTGCCCTGGATTATCTGCTCGCAGATGGTGCCGATCCTTGCGGTCGCGCCCATCGTCATTGTCGTGCTGGGCGCCATCGGCATTCGGGGGCTGCTGCCGAAATCGATCATTTCCGCCTATCTCTGCTTCTTTCCCGTCGCGATCGGCATGGTGAAGGGCTTGAGCTCCCCCGACCCGATCCAACGCGATCTCATGCGGACGTGGTCGGCGACGCCGGCACAAGTCTTCTGGAAGCTGAGCTGGCCGGCAGCGACCCCGTATCTCTTCGCGAGCCTCAAGGTTGCGATCACCATCTCGCTTATCGGCGCCATCGTCGGGGAATTGCCGACAGGTGCACAGGCGGGCATCGGCGCGCGGCTGCTCGCGGGGTCGTATTACGGACAGACGATCCAGATATGGGCTGCATTGCTGGCCGCTTCCTTGCTGGCCGCTTGTCTTGTCGGTCTGGTCGGATTGACCGAGCGCTGGGTAGGACGGCGCATGGGGGG
Organism: Xanthobacteraceae bacterium; assembly: GCA_036513475.1. Classification (GTDB taxonomy): domain Bacteria; phylum Pseudomonadota; class Alphaproteobacteria; order Rhizobiales; family Xanthobacteraceae; genus VAZQ01. Next base: position 1,588 of record DATBYX010000121.1, read on the forward strand.
ACGGCCGTGACGGCGATTGCGCAGCGGACCGGCTTTACCATCGCTGCACTCGGCATGCTCGCCGCTTGCGTATTGCCGCTGTCGAACGAGACGGCAAGCAGCCTCTCCGCGCATCCGACCTTGCTCGCAGCAAACGTCGCCGTCGCCATCCTGTTTGCCGGTGCCGGATGGGTGGCGCCGCGCTTCTCGCTCGCGACCGGGCCTGCGGGGGTGGTGCTTGGCTGCTTCGCGATGCTGGCCCTGCTGCGTGATGCAGCCGTCGAGGGCAACGCGGCATGGGGATTCTGGCTGCCGGTGTTGGCCATCTGGCTTGCGGCTGCGGTCTGCGTGGCCATGCTCGCTGCCATCAGGTCAGGCAGGAAGACGGCAGCGCGCGCACTCGATGTTGTGATTCCTTTGTTGTTCGGCGCTTTCGTGCTCTATCTGTGGGAGGTTGCAGTACGTGGCTTCGGTGTGCCGTCGGTGCTGCTTCCGGCCCCGGGCGCGATTGCTGCACGGTCCCTCGGTTCGCTTTGGACGCTTTGGCTGGACTTCTTCCAGACCTTCGTTCTCGGCGTGCTGTCCGGGTACGTCATCGGCTGTGGTGCCGGGTTTCTGGTCGCGATCGTCGCCAACCGCTTTACGTTCCTTGGCCGAGGGCTGCTCCCGATCGGCAATTTCGTCTCCGCACTGCCGATCGTCGGCATCGCGCCAATCATGGTGATGTGGTTCGGTTTCGACTGGCCGTCCAAGGCGGCCGTCGTTGCTGTCATCACCTTTTTCCCGATGCTCGTGAACACGCTCGCGGGTCTCAGCGCTGCGGGACATATCGAGCGCGACCTGATGCGTTCCTATGGGGCCGGCCACCTGCAGACGCTGGTGAAGCTTTATTTGCCGGCCGCCATGCCGTTCATCTTCAACGCGCTGAAGATCAATTCGACGCTTGCATTCATCGGCGCAATTGTCGCGGAATTCTTCGGCACACCAACCGTGGGAATCGGCTTTCGTATCTCGATTGAGGCCGGGCGCATGGCGCTTGACATGGTGTGGGCCGAGATCGCTCTTGCCGCTCTTGCCGGAATGGCTTTCTACGGAATTGTCGCGCTCGCCGAGCGCGCGACGACCTTCTGGCATCCATCGTATCGGACTTGACTCGGCAGTTTGTGGAGCATGAGGACATGAAGAAAACAATGATGATTGCGGGGGCCGGCTTTGCATTCGGCGTTTCGCTCGCCACCGCGCATGCCGCCGACAAGGTCACGATCCAGCTCAAGTGGGTCGCGCAGGCGCAGTTCGCCGGTTACTTCGTTGCCAAGGAGAAAGGCTTCTACAAGGAGGCCGGGCTCGACGTGACCATCAATCCCGGCGGCCCGGACGTTGCTCCGCCGCAGGTTATAGCCGGTGGTGGCGCCGACGTGGTTGTCGATTGGATGCCTTCGGCGCTCGCCTCGCGCGAGAAGGGTGTACCGCTGGTCAATATTTCGCAGACCTTCAAACGCTCGGGCCTGGAGCTCACCTGCCGCGCCGAGACCGGGATCAAGAAGCCGACCGACCTCAAGGGCAAGACTATCGGGGTATGGTTCAGCGGCAATGAATATCCTTTCTTGTCCTGGATGTCGAAGCTCGGCTTCAAGATCGACGGTTCAGCGAATGGCGTAAAGGTCATCAAGCAGGGCTTCAATGTCGATCCGCTCCTGCAGAAGCAGGCCGATTGCGTTTCCACCATGACCTACAATGAATACTGGCAAGTCATCGACGGCGGTTTCAAGCCCAGCCAGCTCGTCGTGTTCAAGTACGAAGACGAGGGCGTGGCGACGCTCGAGGACGGCCTTTGGGCTCTCGAACCGAAGCTGAGGGATCCGGCTTTTGTCGCCACGATGGCGAAATTCGTCAAAGCTTCGATGAAGGGTTGGGATTATGCGAAGAAAAATCCTGACGATGCAGTGAAGATCATCCTCGCCACCGATACGACCGGGGCGAAGACCGAGAAAGACCAGAAGCGAATGATGGGCGAGATTGCCAAGCTGCTCGACACCGGCAATGGCAAGCTCGATCCGAAGGACTATGAGCGCACGGTGGCGACGCTGATGAGCGGCGGCTCCGATCCGGTGATCACCAAGAAGCCGAGCGGCGCTTGGACCCACGCGGTCTATGACGCCATGAAATAATCACCACGCCTGCAACCGCGTCAACAGCCGCGTTTTTGGTCTCGGTGTTGACGAGCTCGCCTCGCGCGAGGTTCGCGCCGACGGCCAGCCTTGACCGCGGCTGCGCAGGCGTCCGCCGCTACTTGCGGTCTGGGGCAAGAACGATCCGTTTTTCCGGCCCCAGGGCGCCGAAGCGTTTCCGACGCGACGTACCGAATGCCGAGGTCCGCTTCTATGACACGGGCCACTTCGCGTTGGAGACGCACGGCACGGAGATCGCCGCCGCGATTGGCGAGTTCCTTGCTCGACTGCATCGTGCCAAGGCGGTCGCCGCCTGATCGACGCGAGCCCTATCTCGGCGGCGCTGGTCAGAAAATGCCCGCGCCGCCGCTGGTTCCTCTCTTGCACCAGAGCGTTCCACGATAACCACCGACATCATCTCACCCGCGATGCACGAGGCCGTCCGGCACAGACCGGGTCGATCTCTGGACGTGCCGCTCGGACTATCCGCCGGTGCGTACGAGTTGATCGAATGATAGGACTGTTGCTGCAGCTGGACAGTCGCACTGATTACCGCCGGTGTTGAGCCTCACTCGGAGGGTTGACCCTGCCTCGCGCTGTCAACAGTAGTAGACCCCGTTGAGAGTTTCACCGCAGGCTGAGCCTGAAACGTTCTGCGCAAACGAGGTGGTTGTTGCCAGAGAAAGCGCGCCTGCGAATCCCAGTACTGCCAAGTATTTCAGCAAAGCGGTCATGAGCGAATCTCCTATTGGCGGCCCAGTGGTCGCGATACTTGAATCACGCGAGTGCCGTCGTGCATATAGGCTTTAAGGGCTCGCCGACTTGTGCCGGAGTGCTCTACATTTTGCGGACTTGCTGTGTTTTTAATCAGCGGTCTGATCGCCCGAGCTTCTCCCGTGTCTGGCCCTCCGGGATTCTCGGACGGAGGGGCGATCACTATGAAGATTGCCGTAACAGGTGGTGGCGGCGGTCTGCCGCGTGGAGCCGTCGGTGTAGCGCGGCGCAGCGATCCGCCGTGCTGCGGAGTAGCTGGCGGGGGCCATCCTCCATCTTCCAGATGACGCCGCGCTCCGATGGACTCATGCACCGCAACAAAATAGCGAGCCGGCGCACCCGAGAAACTCGCGGGTCGGGACGAAGAAACGACTCCAGGTCGAACAAAGAAACTATCCGAAGAAAAGGCATGACGCTCATGGGCCGTGATCCACCCCCTCGATCGGCGCGTGCGGCATGAGGAGCTTGCTGCGCGATCGGCGTTCCCTCTGGACAGTCCCCATACAAGGGCGGGTTATGCTCGCGGGCCATGGCGGGCTACGCAACAAATCGGCTGCGCCGCTGTGTGTTGTAACCCGCTACATTGCGGCGGATTACGCTGCGCGATATTGGCTGGCGCCAGTACCGCTTCACTAATTTTACTGCGTCACAAGTTGCCCCTCGGCGTCATTACGGGGCGCTGGCAAGTCGGTTTTGCCGACTTGCCCAGCGAGCCCGGAATCCATAACCCCAGGTGGGGTAGTGGATCAGTTGTGTCGCCACTGCAGGACTTGTGGTTATGGATTCCGGGCTCCACTCGCTACGCTCGCGGCCCGGAATGACGGGTTAGAGCAGCTTATTTCGCAGCACGACTAATCGTACTGCGTCAGAAAACACGGCGCCTGTTCCTTTTGAATCTGCTTACGCAATATGGACATCTTGGCAGCATTCTTGCGATCGCGACGATCAAGCGTTGATGCAGCGTGGCGATCGAGTTGGGAACGTGACGTTGG
>DATBYX010000122.1:0-10660 GCA_036513475.1 Xanthobacteraceae bacterium
CAGGGTCGGATCGAGGACGATCTTACCCTGCTCTTCCCCAGCCTCCATCATCCGATGCGCTTCTGGCGCCTGTGACAACGGCAGAACGCGAGCAATGTGTGGCTTGATCTTTCCCTCGGCGGCGGCGGCGAAGCATTTCGCCACGTCCGGCGCATGATAACCCGGCCGCCCCTTGATGGTGATGCGGTTGTGATAAAGGTGCGCGAAATCAATCGAGACGTTGGGCCCTGCATGCGCACCGGCGGTAACAAGGCGTCCATCCAAGCCGATGCTTCGAAACGCGGTGGGCAGCACCTTGGGATTGGCGATGTTGTCGTAGAGCACATCAACGCCCTTTCCGCCTGTAAGCTTGTTCAGCTCCGCGGCAAGATCGCAAGTGTTGTAGTTGACCCCGTGATCGGCGCCCAGCGCAACGCCCATTTGCACGCGGGTGGCGGATCCCGCGGCAGCGATGACTTTCGCACCTATGATATTCTTCGCGATCTGAATTCCGAGGCTGCCGAGATTGCCGCCGGCGCCCATGATGAGCACGGTCTCCTCGGGCTTGAGCGCGGCGATATTGACCAACAGGTTCCAGGCGGTCGGGGCGTGACGCATGAGCACGGCGGCCTGGTGGAAGCCAAGCCCGGGCGGAAGCTCAACAGCGGAGCAAGCGGGCACGGCCACCAGCTCGGCGAATCCCCCCGGCCGCTTGATGCCCATCATTCCCCTGGGGCCGCGGTAGCCTTCGCCATCCTCCGTGCAGGGATCGAGCGGCATGACGCCTGCTGCCGCCACCCGCATTCCTCTTCGCCATCGCTTGATGTCGCTCCCCAATGCGTCCACCACGCCCGCGCAGTCGACGCCCGGAATGAGCGGCAGGACGGGCCCGCGCGCGGTTTCCTTGCCGGCGCGCAGACTGACATCGAGCACGCGGTTGACGGTGGCGGCGTGAACGCGGATGCGGATCTCGCCGGCACGTGGCTGCGGGTCTGGTACCTCCTCGTAGCGTAACACCTCCGGCGGACCGTAGTGATGAATGACAATCGCGCGCATGCATCATCCCCTTGCTCGGAGCACCTTGGTAACACTGATTGCCTCCGGCGTGGATCGGCTTCATTCTGCGCGCCGGCGCGTGAGCGGAGCCGTGGCAAGGTTATGCGCATAACGTTGAATTTTCCTGGGCGAGGACGTGGCTGAGGTCGAGGACAAATACGCCTGCGCCGAGCTCATTCAGGCCTGGGGTCTTTATCGCGACCAGGGCAAATGGCCGGAACTGTTGGGCACGTTCACGTCCGACGGGCAGATCTCGGTCTCATGGTTTAGCGGCGCGTTTTCCGAGTTCGTCGCACAATGCCGGCAGGCCTTCCAGGCAGGACAGCGCTCCAAGCACCACATTTTTCCCTCTGTGGTGCGCATTGCCGGGCAGCGCGCGTTGGCGGAGACGAACATCGTGATTCTGGTGCGCCAGAAGATCGCCGGCGTGCTCACTGACATGAGCTCCTACGCGCGATTTCTCGATCGTCTGGAGCAAACAGGCGGCGCGTGGCGCGTCGTGGAACGGACAGCCATATACGAGCGTGACCGTCTAGATCCCGTCGAGCCATCGGAGAGTTTCGAGCAGTTATTCAAGAGCTCGGACCTCTCGATCTATCCGGAAGCGTATCGGTACATGGCAACGCGGCTCGCTGCCGCCGGCCGCACTCTGGCGCCGGTGGTCTATCGCGATGGCTCGCCGCACACGACGCAATTATACCTGCGCTATGAGCGCTGGCTGGACGGGAGCCAGTCACTCGCTTGACAGGGGCGGGGCGCAAGCCCCATCTCGCTTGATGCTTGTGCTCTGAGGTTTGCATGCCAGTTTCTGACGCCGATGCGGTCGGCGCCCGCCCGCCTCTCAAGGTGCTTTTGTGCTCGCCGCGCGGCTTTTGCGCGGGCGTGGTGCGCGCCATCGACACAGTCGAGCAGGCGCTCGCGCGCTACGGCGCGCCCGTCTATGTCCGGCACGAGATCGTGCATAACCGCTATGTCGTGGAGAGTCTCAAGCGCAAAGGGGCCGTATTCGTTGAGGAATTGGACGAAGTTCCTGATACTGGCGCCCCGGTCATCTTTTCCGCGCACGGGGTGCCCAAATCGATCCCGGCAGAAGCGCAGAAGCGCCGTTTCTTTGCGCTCGATGCCACGTGCCCCCTGGTCACCAAGGTCCACCGCGAGGCAGAGATCCATTACAAGCGCGGGCGCGAGGTCGTCCTGATCGGACATGCCGGGCATCCTGAAGTCATCGGCACCATCGGCCAGCTGCCGGAGGGCGCGATCACGCTGGTGCAGTCGGTGGCAGAGGCCATGGCTTTTGTACCGCGCGATGCGGGCAAACTTGCGTTTCTGACGCAGACGACCTTATCGGTGGACGATACGGCCGAGATCGTCGCAGCCCTCAAGGCGCGTTTTCCGCATATTCATGGCCCGCACAAGGAGGACATTTGCTATGCCACCACCAACCGGCAGGAGGTGGTCAAGAAAGTTGCGCCGATGGTGGAGGCGATGGTCGTAGTGGGCTCGCCCAATTCCTCCAATACGCAGCGCTTGAAGGAAGTTGCTGAGCGCGCCGGCTGCGTGCGGGCGGCGCTGGTGCAACGGGCGGAGGAGATCGATTGGGCGCTCTTTGGCGACCTACAGACCCTCGGCGTGACCGCCGGCGCCTCTGCACCGGAAGTTCTGGTTGAGGAAGTCATCGGTGCCTTCGACCAGCGTTATGCCGTAACGGTCGAGACTGTCACGACTGCCGACGAAGACATGTTCTTCCCGCTACCCAGGGTGCTGCGGGGAAACGAGGCCGCCGAATGAGCACACTCCCGCCATCGGGGGAGTGACATGGCCGTCTATACCGATGTCGCGGCGGAGGATCTTGCCGCTTTTCTCGCCGACTATGACCTCGGAGAATTGCTGGCCTACAAAGGTATCGCGGAAGGCGTCGAGAACTCGAATTTCCTGGTGCACACCAGCCGCGATTATTTCATTCTGACGCTGTACGAAAAACGCGTCGCGGCAAAAGACTTGCCGTTCTTTCTTGGGCTGATGGAGCATCTGCATGCTCGCGGCATCAACTGCCCGCAGCCCGTCAAGAATAAGAAAGGCGAGGTGCTCGGCATGATCGCAGGGCGGCCCGCCGCAATGATCACCTTCCTCGACGGAATGTGGATCCGCCGGCCCTCTTCTCGCCACTGCGCTGCTCTCGGCGAGGCGCTGGCCCAGCTGCATCTGGCTGGGCTGGATTTTGCAAAAAAGCGTCCCAATGCCCTCTCAGTGTCAGGGTGGCGTCCGCTCTTCGAAAGCTGCTGCGAACGCGCCAACGAGCTGAAATCCGACTTGAAGAAGTTCCTCGCCGCAGAGCTTTCCCATCTAGAACAGGCTTGGCCGCGCGCTCTGCCCGAGGGAGTGATTCATGCCGACCTGTTCCCGGATAACGTATTTTTCCTCGGCAATGAGCTCTCGGGTCTCATCGATTTTTATTTCGCCTGCACGGATGCGCTCGCCTTTGACGTTGCCATCTGTCTCAACGCCTGGTGCTTCGAGAGCGATCACTCCTACAATGTCACCAAGGGAAGGTCTCTATTGCAGGCCTATGCTCAGATGCGGCCGCTGTCGCGCGGCGAGTGTGATGCCTTGCCGTTGCTGGCCCGCGGCGCTGCACTGCGATTCTTGTTGACGAGGCTGGTTGACTGGTTCGACGTACCTACGGGCGCGCTGGTGCGTCCCAAGGACCCACTGGAATATTACCGCAAGCTGCGCTTCCACCAGGGCGTCAAAAGCATGGCCGATTATGGCATTGCAGGAAGCGAGCTGTGAGCGAGCCGCATGTCGTCATCCATACTGATGGCGCCTGCTCGGGCAACCCAGGCCCCGGCGGGTGGGGCGCCATTCTCGCCTTCGGCGCGCGCACGAAGGAGCTTAAAGGCGGGGAGCCTCATACAACAAACAATCGGATGGAGCTGATGGCCGCCATCGCGGCCCTCGAAGCGCTCAAGCGGCCGTGCCTGGTCGACCTGCACACGGACAGCGAATATCTCCGCAACGGAGTGATGGGCTGGATGCATCGATGGAAGCGCAATGGCTGGCGCACGGCTGACAAGAAGCCCGTGAAGAATGTGGATCTCTGGCAACGCCTCGATGGCATAGCGGCAAAGCACCAGATCCGGTGGCATTGGTTGAAGGGGCACGCGGGCCACAGGCTCAATGAGCGCGCCGATCAACTGGCGCGCGACGCAATCAGCGCAATACGCTCGGGTGCGGTCGGCGCTCTCACCCAAGGGCGCGTGCGAGCAGAGCCGAGCACTGTCAGCAAGAACGCGCCGGATCGGTGTTAGATCATGTCGCGCCTACGCTGGGGCGCTGTTACCGGCGTGTGGGACAATCGTCCGCCGCGGGGCTGCCTTCACAACTGCTTGACCAAGGCTTCCCCTCCGGATACCTCGACCTTCCCCGGCGCTTCCTCGATGTTGAGCTTCTTCACGACGCCATCATCGACCAGCATGGCGTAACGCTTGGAGCGCAAGCCGAGGCCGTTTCCTGAGGCATCCAGCGTGAGATCGATAGCCTTGGCGAACTCACCGTTGCCGTCAGCGAGAAATTCGACATTGTCGGCGCCACTAGCCTTTTGCCACGCATCCATCACGAACACGTCATTTACTGAAGTCACCGCGACGGTGTTCACGCCTTTGGCCTTGAGCGCATCAGCATTCTGCACGATCGAAGGGACATGCATCTTGTGACACGTGCTGGTGAAGGCACCGGGCACCGCGAACAGCGCCACCTTCTTGCCCTTGAAGATGTCGTCCGTGCTTTTCCAGGCCGGCCCTTCCGCCGTCATCACGCGAAATTTCGCCTGTGGCAACCGCTCACCGACCTTGATGGACATGGTTGTGATCCTCTCTTCGCCATTGAACTTTTTGCACGCCGCTCGGGTGAGACTGCTCCCGTCAGCGCAGCCAAATTAGCGTAGCGAGCGGGTGTTGTCAGGGGTTTATTGCAGGGGGGCGGTGACTTCGACCGCCTCATTGCCTGCCACGGCCGTGAGAGTGATGAGAGCGCCGGCATAATTCGTTCCCGGCGGCGCACCGTCGAGATCAAACACAAAGCGCTGCACGCCGGCCGCTGGCGGGGCGCTGCGGACGGGAACCGGCAGCGCCCATTCCGCGGTCGGCCCTTCGACGAACAGGTCCACGTTGGTCTCGGGTGGTGCCACGACGTCGATGATCGCGCTTGAACCCGGGTGTGATTTGTCCCGTCGAAGCGCGCGAATTGCCAGTGTGTCGCCCTGACCAAGGGCGCGTTTCTTCGGCACTGCGGCTTGCGCCTCGGCAAGAGCTGCGTTGTAGGGCGACGGCGCACCCGCGAGCGTGAGCTCTGCCCTTGCTTCCGCCGGCACGCAGAGCTTTTCGCAAACCGCATAGTCGAGCTTCAGGCGCAGAGTCACCGGGGAGGCGCGATCCTCGGGCGCGACCACCAGCGGAAGAATAAGGTTGCCCATATATCCGATGACGTTCAAACCCTGTTCCTGAATGCGTCGCGGTGCAGGCCACAGCACAGTTGCGGATTCGAGGTTGCGTGATCCGGCGAAATCGAAGCGTGGCGGCACTCCGGCATCGCCGGGATAGCGCCAGTACGTGTGCCATCCAGGCTTGAGCCTAATCTCAATCCCCGCCGACGCGGTCGGCGCCGCCGATGATCCGGCGATCAGGCGCATCGCACTGCGCGCATCGCCGTCCCAGGGCGAAGCCGGGTCGGCGGCATGCGCTTGAGGTAACTCGACCAAGACGGCGAGTCCGCATACCGCGGCGCTCCGTCGCAGTCGCTCGAATCTGGTGGGCACGACACCTCCGCAGAGCGCCAATGTCGGGCGAAACCTTTTGTGCGCAATTGAATTCATCGTGAATGCGGGCCCGACCAAAATGGGCCGGGCGCTGGAAAACCGGGGTCAACGTCGCATATGCTGTGTCTCAACGCCTTCATGAGTGTGGCACGGTCTTCATGAGTGTGGCACGGAATGTGCTTATGCGTCTGTACGGGAATGGCTCATCGCAGATTTGCAATCAGTCTCCAATCGGGTAGCATTTCCATATGAAGTTCGGCCGTAAAGGAGGGATGCGGGATTTGGGCGAGGCGGCTGCGCCTGGCGCAGACGATCCCGGTCAATCGGAAACCGAGCCCCGTGAGGTCTCGGCGAAGCCGAAGTCACCGCTGCGCAAGACTCCAAAACGCGGTTACCTGGACGGGCAGATGCTCATTGCAATGCCGTCGATGGGCGATGAACGGTTTGCTCGGAGCGTCATCTATGTTTGTGCCCACTCCACTGAGGGCGCAATGGGTATTGTGGTCAACCAGCCCGCGGCCAACGTCAGCTTTCCCGATTTGCTCGTTCAGTTGGAGGTCATCCCAACATCCGAGCTCATCCAGCTTCGTTCCCGTGCCGGCGGGGTGCAGGTGCTTAAGGGCGGCCCGGTGGATACCCAGCGTGGCTTTGTGCTGCATTCCAGCGACTTTTTTATCGAAAATTCGACGTTGCCGATCGACGAAGGCATCTGCCTTACGGCGACGCTCGATATTCTCAAGGCGATCGCGCGGGGATCTGGACCGCGCAGCGCCATCCTGGCCCTAGGCTATGCCGGCTGGGCGCCCGGGCAGCTCGAGAACGAGATCCAGCATAACGGATGGCTGCACTGCGCAGCGGATCCGGACCTGATATTTGGGGCCGATACCGGCCGCAAGTACGTCAATGCCCTCAAGAAGATCGGGATTGATCTCGGCATGCTCTCGAGCGAAGCCGGTCACGCCTGAAAGACGGCTCACGCCGAGCTCTCTGGCATCACCGTCATGCGCGGGAACAAGTTCGACCATGACGATCGACGGGATTGCTCTCATCAGTGAACACTTTGCTTACGCGGGGCGGTTTGCTCGCCCGCTTCCCGCGTAGCTTCAGCTACCAACAGCCCGCGCGCATCATCGGCGCTCATCGGCTCTCCGAAATAGTATCCTTGCGCGTATTCACAGCCGAGTTGATAGAGCTCCACCGCGTCTGAGTCGGTTTCCGCCCCCTCGGCGACTACTTCCATCCCGAGATCATGCGCCAGCGCAATGATCGAGCGCAGGATGACGGGACGGCTGCCCTTTCCGTTAGCGCGCACGAATGACTGATCGATCTTGATCGTATCGAAGGGAAAGCGCTGCAAGTAGGCCAGCGAAGAGTGCCCAGTACCAAAATCATCAAGCGCGAGGCCTGCCCCGAGGTCACGGATGCGCTGCAATATCTGTGCGGCGTGCTCCGGGTTCTCCATGACCAGCGATTCTGTCAGCTCCAGCTTGAGCGTCCCGCGGGCAAGCGACGCGCGTGCAATGACGGTACGCAGGTCATGAATGAGATCCTGGCGCAGCAACTGCCGCGATGAGACATTGACGCTCGCAAAGAGGGGCTCCCGCCGCCGCAGGGTGCGCTGCCAGGTGCTGAGCTGACGTGCCGTGCGCTCCAGCACGAACATGCCGAGATCGACGATCAACCCGATCTCCTCGGCCATGGCGATGAACTCCGCCGGAGAGGTACGGCCCATCTTGGGGTGGTCCCAGCGCGCAAGCGCCTCGAATCCGGCAACCGATCTATCCTCCAGCCGGATGATTGGCTGATAGACGATGGTGATCTCGTCGCGTTCAAGCGCCTGCCGCAGCTCCGATTCCAGGGTCAGGCGATCGGTTTTGCGCGCCCGCATCGACGGCTTGAAAAGCTCGATGCGATCGCCACCGATCCGTTTGGCATGATACATCGCAAGCTCGGCGTCCTTGAGCACCTCCTCGGTCCGATGCGTCTGCCCATCCGTAAGCGCAACACCGATGGACGCCGTGAGAAATATTTCGCGATCATTGAAGGTGATGGGTGCGCGCAGCGCCTTGCGCAGCGCTTCGGCGAAAGCGATGACGCGTTCCGACTCGCGCTCGGAGAGCAGAATGAGCGCGAACTGATCGCCGGAGAGGCGGGCGAGCGTGTCCTGCGGCTTGAGCAGCCGGCCGAGCCGCCGGGCCAAGGTCAGCAGGATCGAATCGCCGACCGCAATGCCGACGGAATCATTGACCTGCTTGAAGCGATCGAGGTCGACGACAATGACAGTCGCGCGCAGCGATGCATCGGCCTTGGACAAAGCCAGCACCGCTTCGAGGCGATCGAGGAACAATTCGCGGTTAGGCAGTCCCGTCAGGTTGTCATGCACTGCGTCGTGCAGCAACCGCTCTTCGGCGTTCTTGAACTCGGTGACATCGGTGAGCGTCCCAACAAGGCGCACCACCTCCCCATCCGAACCGACCACAGGCCGCGCCTTGATGGCGAACCAGAGATAATGACCGTCCGGCGTGCGCAAACGAAAGTCCTGGGTCAAGCGCCCGCGTCGTTGCTCCAGCACGCTGTCAAGCACGGCGCGGAAGCGGTCGCGGTCGAGCGGATGCAGCACTTCCAGCCAACCTGCGGCAGGGCCTTGCAGCGTACCCCGCTTTAATCCCAACAGAGCTTCGGTTTCCGGGCTGGTGAAGACCTTGTCAGCGGAAACGTCCCAATCCCAGATCATGTCCCCCGCGCCGGTCAGCGCGAGCGCACGCCGCTCGACATCGGAGACGATGCCGGTCGTGATGCCGCCAGCAAAGGCGTGCTGCATGACGGTGAAGCCGATGAGCATCACGATCAGCACCAGGCCGCCGAGGAGGGCGGGCCCTACGATGTCGTTGGTGATCGATCCCGCAACGGCGAGCGCTGCCGCGATGACCCAGACAACCAGAAGAAACCAGGTGGGGATCAACAGAACCGCGCGGTCGAACCCCGCATACGACAGATACACGACGAGGGCGAATCCCAGAATGGCAATCGCGAACAGCGACACGCGGGCAATGCCCGAGGCGGTAGGCGGCTCGAACAATGCGAGCGCCACCAGCGCCGCAAGAAAGGCAAGCCACGCCAGCGTGATATGGGCGTAGCGCACATGCCAGCGGTGAAGATTGAGATAGGCGAACAGGAAAACGACAAGAGTGGCCGCAAGAATCGCCTCGCCCGAGGCGCGCCAGATCTGTTCCGAATTGGGCGAGAGCGCGAAAACCTTGCCCCAGAAACCGAAATCCACCCCGATATAGACCAGCACGGCCCAGCTGAGCGCCGCGGCGGCGGGGAACATCACGCTGCCCTTCACCACGAACAGAATCGTCAGAAACAGCGCCAGCAGCCCGGCGATGCCGATGACTATTCCGTAGTACAGGGTGATGCTGTTGATCTTGTCCTTGTAGGCTTCGGGTTCCCACAAGTAGAGCTGATTGAGCTTGTCCGTGCGCAGCTCGAGCACATAGGTCATCACGCTGCCGGGATCGAGCGTGACGCGAAATATATCGGCCGTCGCGCTGTCCTGCCGCTCGGGCCGCTCACCGCTCGAAGTGATGCTCGCAACGCGCGAACGACCGAGGTCGGGCCAGAAGACGCCCGAACCGACCATGCGATAATGTGGGATGACGATGAGGCGCTCGATCTGCTCGTCGCCGGAATTGGCCAACGCAAATACGGCCCAATTGCTGTTGCCCTCGCGCGCACGCACGTCCATGCGGCGGATGATGCCGTCCGCTCCGGGCGCGGCCGATACCAGCAGGCGATCGCTTTCGGTGCGGTGGCGCTCGACCGCATCGGTGAGATCGATCGCCGATGCGTCGGTACGCACGCTGATGGCTTCGACCGCGCGCGCCGGCACCAGGCCAACAACGAGGGTGGCCAGCAGCGCCGCTGCCCACGCGCCGATCACACGCAATCGTCGTCCTCCGAGCTCCACCCCCGCAATCTCCACCGAGCTTCGCCGGAGCGCAAACGCGAGCAGGGCCCGACAGTTGGTTAACTTTACGTCTATTTCGCGACCCGGGGCAGCGAGGAGAGGAGGCCTGCAGGTCTCGGGCGTAGCCCGTGCGCGCAAGGTTCGGCCCCTCGGGACCGCAGCGGACCGCGGGCGCACAAGATCACCCTCGAACCAAAACAATAGCAGGTTCAGGAGCTTGCCAACTGCCCGCGCACTCCCCGCTGGGCATCCGCGTGCTACGCGGAACCTCGGCGGAATTCCCCAGATTCTGGAGGAGGTGCCTCCGCCGTCGCCAACATGTCGGTTGTGGCGTCCGCGGCTTGGCGGCGCTCCCGCGGATAAAACCCTCGGATGGTTAACGGATTTCGACGCTGCCCGGGATGACGAATGGCATCATTCGTCTCCCGGCATCGCGAGCCTCCATCAGATCCGGTCGAAAAGCTGTCGGCAGGTCGGGCTGAGCTGCGGCTTCTTTGACTTTAGGCAGGCAATCACCGCGGTCTGATTGGGAATTGCGGAAAGGCACATTCTGAATGCATCCGAGGTGCAAGCGGAGCGCTCTGCGGCTGTCGGCACGGGCTCGGCAGATCCCGCTGTGGGGATCATGCCGACAAGGGAGCCGATGATGGCAACCCCAATCACTGTGCTGCGAAACTTAGTCATGATGGTCTCCTTCGCTTAGGACGGCGCGAACAATAACTGAATCGCAATCGGGCGTCATGCGGCGGAGTGACTCGCGTCTTGGGGATTCCAGTGCGCGGCGAACAGGCGTAGATCGGTCGCATGATCGACGAGGACGCCATTCGGCAGCGATGGGACGC
>DATBYX010000123.1:0-3049 GCA_036513475.1 Xanthobacteraceae bacterium
CAAAAGCAGGAAGAGCGAACGCTGCCCGAGGTCGTCGGTGATGGCGCCGCGGATCTTGTACTTCACGTCATCGGGAAAATAGGTCTCGACCAGCGAGTAGAGCTCGTTCGTCACCGGCAACAGCTTGCTGTAAGCCCTGCCGAGCCAATCGAGCCGGTAAGCGTGCAGATAGGCGTAGATGGCATAGACGACGGCGATGGTCACCATAAGCAACACGACCTTGCCGAAGAACAGCCACAGAAATGCGGGCTCGCGTCGCTGCGTATTGGAGGTGGGCATCCGGCTACCTTGTCCAAGTTTCAACAGTCCGTGCGGCGGATCAGGTCAGCGAAGCGTAATCCGCCGGAACACGGCAGGTACGCGGCAACTCAACTCGGCTTGGAGCCAATTGCCGGCCAACTCGCCCCTGTGGCGCCGCGGACACCATAGCGGTTGCTCACGAAACGGTCACATCCGATGCCAATCGTTTCTGGTCTTCTTCGCTTGTTGGTTTACAATTCTGAGCTTACGCCATTGCCCCTGATGCCGGGCGCCCATGCATCCGATCCTGGAGTAGCACATGCTTGACCGCAGACGCGTCATCCAAAGCGGCCTCGCCGCCGGCACTTTCACCCTTGCCGTGCCGCGCATCGCGCGTGCGCAGAAGAAGCCGCTGGCAAAGGTCCGCTACAACGAGGTGGTGCGCTCGGTCCTTTATGTGCCGGCCTACGTCGCCATCACCAACGGTTATTTCGAGGAGCAGGGCATCGAGCAGACCCTTGCCACCGCCCAGGGTGGCGACAAATCAATGGCGGCGCTTCTCTCCAATGCCGCCGATATTGCGCTCATGGGACCGGAGGCGCCGATCTATGTCCTGACCAGCGATTCGCCCACCAAGGTGCGCATCTTCTGCGGCCTCACCGCTACCGATGGCTTCATGCTGCTCGGCCGCGAGAAGGTCGACAAGTTCGACTGGAGCATGCTCAGGGGCAAGGACATCCTCGGCTTTCGGCCGGGCAGCACGCCGCTTCTGTTCCTCGAAGCGGCGCTGCGGCAGAACGGCATCGACCCGCAGAAAGACGTGAAGCTCGTCAACAACGTCGCCATTCCGGCGCGCGTCGGCTCCTGGCTCGCCGGCCAGAATCAGTACGGCATCTTCACCGAGCCCGATCCGTCGCAACTCGAGCTCGACGGCAAGGGATATTTCATGGCCTCGATCGGCGCGACGGTAGGCCCCGCCGACTACACCGCTTTCATGGCCACGGACCAGTACATCCGTGAGCACCCCGACGTCGTCCAGGGCTGGACCAACGCCATCTACAAGGCTCAGAAATGGACGCAGACTGCATCCACCGCTGATGTTGTGAAGGCGATCGAGCAGTTTTTTCCTGGAGTTGATCCGAAGGCGCTTGTGTACGCTACCGATCGCTACCGCAGACTCAAGATCTGGAAGGATACGCCGGTCATCGAGAGAGGGCCAATCGACAAGTTCCAGGATATTCTGGTGCAGGGCGACGTGCTCGCGCCGGGCAAGCGCGTCAAATTCGAGGACTTGATCCTCACCGAGTTCGCCAGCAAAGCCAAGTAGGGGCGGGTTTCAGATCCGCCCTGGGGGGCGAGCAATCCGTGCACAACACGTCCACCGGCGGGATTGCGCAGCGAGTCGAGCTGCGCGACGTCAACATGCGGTATTTCAGCCGGGACGGGGAGACTGAGGCGCTTGAAGGCATCTCATTCTCGGTCACTACCGGGGAGTCCGTCGCCATCATCGGACAGAGCGGCTGCGGCAAGAGCACGCTTCTTTCGCTCATCTCCGGCATTCTCAAACCCACCGGCGGCACCGTTCTCGTCGACGGCAAAGCGGTGAGTGGCCCGAGCCGGAAGGTCGCCTACATGCTGCAGCAGGATTATCTGTTCGAGTGGCGCACGATCCTGGAAAACGCGGTCCTTGGCGCCGAGATCCAGGGGGCGGACATGGCTAAGGCGCGCGCGCGCGCCAAGGAGCTTCTCACCAAATACGGCCTCGGCCAGTTCCTCTCGCATCTTCCACGGCAGCTCTCGGGCGGGATGCGCCAGCGAGTGGCACTCGCGCGCACGCTGTGTACCGAGCCCGATGTCGTGCTGCTCGATGAGCCTTTCTCGGCGCTCGATTCCCAGACCCGCCTGGCGCTCGCGGACGAGGTCACGGAGATTCTGCGGCGCGAACGCAAGACCACGATCCTGGTTACGCACGATATCGGGGAAGCCATCAGCATGGCGGAACGCGTGATTGTGCTGTCCCGTCGCCCCGGACAGATCAAATCGGAGCATGTCATTCGTTTCGGCTCCTGCGCTGCGGGGGCGCGGCCGACCACGTTCGCGGCGCGCAATGCGCCGGAGTTCAACCGCTATTTCAATACGCTTTGGCAGGAGCTCGAAGTCCATGTCGAAGGCTGACGTTGTTGCGGCTCCAGTGAGCCCGCAATATCTCGCGTGGCTCGCACAGGAGAGGCGTGCGCGCATCAGCGTGCGTGCCGCGCAGATCGCGATTCTCCTGGTATTTTTGTTGCTCTGGGAGGTGCTGCCGCGGGCGCACATCGTCAACCCGATGCTGACCAGCTATCCCTCCGCGTTGTGGCCCACCTTCGTCGAGCTGCTGCAGGCGACCCCGCGCCAGGCGAGCATCCTCACCCACACCTGGTTCACCGTCTTTGCAACTATCATCGGATTCACCGCCGCCATGGTGCTGGGCATCGCCATCGCGGCGGCGCTGTGGTGGTGGCACGACCTCTACAAGGTGCTCGATCCCTATCTGGTGGTGGCAAACGCCATGCCGAAGACTGCGTTCGTGCCGATCTTCTACATCTGGCTCGGCGCTACGCTGTCCATCTACGGCATGTCGCTTGCGATCTCGTTGTTCATCAGTATCCTGATGATCTACAGTGGATTCCAGGGGATTGATCCCAACAAGATCAAGCTCGCCCAGACCTTCGGCGCGAGCAAAAGGCAGATCCTCGCCAAGGTGGTGCTGCCTGGGAGCATCCCGACCCTGATTGCGGCGCTCAAGGTGAACGTGGGGCTGTCGCTGGTC
>DATBYX010000124.1:0-3866 GCA_036513475.1 Xanthobacteraceae bacterium
TACGGCGGCAAAATAATGCCGGTCTGGCTGCTGATCCGGCCATAGTGCTCGATGCGCCGGTGGCTCTTGAAGTCGAAGATCGTCTCCTTCCCGAAGATGGTGGCCTCGAGATCGCAATCGGCGACGATGAGCTCGTCTTCCTCCGTGCGCGCTTCGATCACGATCTCCCCGTCGGGATTGACGATCACGCTGCCTGCGATCAGGGGATGCCCGTCCTCGGAGCCGCATTTCGCGACCGCTACCACCCAGGTCGAATTCTGGTAGGCGCCCGACTGCACCGTCAGGCGATTGTGGAACAAGCGCTTCTCCACGCCCTCCTCGAGCTTCTGCGAATTGGCGGAGGGCGTGTTGTAGCCGAGCATGATCAGCTCGACCCCTTGCAGGCCCATGACCCGGTAGGTCTCGGGCCAGCGGCGGTCGTTGCAGATGCACATGCCCAGAATGCCGCCCATGGTCCGCCACACGGGAAAGCCCATATCGCCTGGCTCAAAGTAGCGCTTCTCCAGATGCTGAAAGGCGCGCTGGGGATCAAATTCCGCGTGGCCCGGCAGATGCACCTTGCGATACTTGCCGACCAGTTTTCCATCGCGATCGACCAGGATGCACGTATTGAAGTGGTGACCGTCGGGGGTGAGCTCGGCATAGCCGAACGAGAGCCCGATCCGGTATTTCGCCGCTTGCTCGAACAGCGGACGCGTTGCGGCATTCGGCATCTCCCGCTCGAACCAGGCATCGACCTCGGCCTGGTCGGTCATGTACCAGCGCGGAAAGAAGGTGGTAAGCGCCAGCTCCGGATAAACGATGAGGTCGCATTTCTCGGCCTTGGCCCGATCGAGCAGGTCGAGCATGCGACGCACGACCACCTGCCTGCTGTCGGCCTTCTGGATGGGCCTCATCTGGGCGCCGCCTACCCGCAGCACTCGTTCCATCACCTCCTCCGTGCAGAGCTGATCATGTCGCGATCCTGCGCTCGAGACGGCTGACAAGGCGCACCACCGGCCAGAGCATGAGCAGATAGATCGCCGCAGCGAGCACGAGCGGCGAGCTGTTGAAGGTCAGGGATCGCGCCATGTCCGCGGAATACAGAAGTTCAGGCAGCGCCACAACGCTGGCGATCGAGGTGAGCTTTACCACTTCAACGGTATTGGAGATGAGATCGGGCAGGACATTGCGCACGGCCTGGGGCAGCACGACGTAGATCATTGCCTGGCCGGCGGAAAGGCCCGTGGAGCGTGCCGCATCCCACTGTCCGCCCGGGATGCTCTCGATCCCGGCGCGATAGATTTCGCCGTAGTAGCTCGAAGTATTGAGAAAGAACGCGACCGCGACAGCGGTCAGCGGCGAGGGCCGCAATCCCGCAAACGGCAGGCCCGAATAGATGAATATCAGCAGCACCAGCGGTGGCACCGCGCGGAAGAAATCGATGGCGACCATCGCCAGCCAGCGCATTGGACGCACGCGCGAGCGCGACAACAGCGCAGAAAGAAGGCCGCCGAACAGTCCAAGCGGGATGAGCAGAAGACAAAGGAGGGCGGTCTGGCGCAGTCCCATCAGCAGAAGAGGGAGCGCCCTTTCCATGATCGCAAAATTGAAGAACTGCTGCCGCAGCGCTTCCATCTACGCCCTCCGCCAGCGGAAGCGGGTTTCGATGAATCGCCCGAGCACCACCACCGGGATGAACAGGATCACATAGGCGATGGCGCCCATCATCAGCGGTGTGGCGTTGCCGGAAAATGATTGAGCCGTGGTCGCCTGATTGAGGATCTCGCCGACACCGATCACGGTACCGAGCGCCGTGTTCTTGGTAATCGCGATCGTGCGGTTGGTAATCGGGGGCACGGCGAGGCGCACGGCTTGGGGCAGTACCACGTAGGCGAGGGTGGCAACGAAGGTGAGTCCGGTCGAACGCGCCGCCTCCCATTGGCCCTTTGCAATGGACAGGATGCCGGCCCAGAAGATCTCTTCGCAGAATGCCGCCAGCACCAGCGAAAGCACGATCCATAACACTGCAAACGACGGCAGATTGATCCCGAGGTTGGGCAGTCCGAAATACACGAGCAGCACCAGGACGAGCGGCGGCAGCGCGCGAAACGCATCGGCAAAGAGCACGATAACGACATTTATCGATCGCGCCCGGAAAGCGCGGATCACGGCAAGCGCGAGGCCCGCGCAGATGCCGGTGAAAACCACCGCGGCGGCGATTTCTATCGTCACCCCCACGCCTTTCATGATCGCGGGAAAATACCTCTGGATCAGCTCCCACTTGAAGAACGCTTCGAGGAAGGCCGAGTGGAATTCCATTGCCGGCTCAGCGTGCAATATCGGCAATGAAAGCGCGGGTGCGCGTTCTTTCCGGTTGGGAGAAGATCTGCTCGGGCGGCCCTTCCTCCACGATGGCGCCGTGATCGAGAAAGATCACGCGGTCGGCGGCGTCCCGCGCAAACCGCATCTCATGGCTCACCACGAGCATCGTCATGCCGCCGCGTTTGAGCTCGCGCATCACATTGAGCACGCTGCCGACGAGCTCGGGATCGAGCGCGGAGGTGGGCTCGTCGAACAGCATCAGCTTCGGCTCGAGCGCGAGCGCCCGCGCGATCGCGACCCGCTGCTGCTGCCCGCCGGAAAGCTCCGCCGGATACGCGGCCGCTTTTTCCGAAAGTCCGACGCGGTCGAGCGCGGCAAGCGCAACGCGCTCTGCCTCCTTGCGCGGTCGGCGCAGGACCTTCACCAGCGCCAGAGCAACGTTTCCGAGCGCCGTCATATGCGGATAAAGATTGAAGGACTGGAACACCATGCCGATGCGTCGCCGCATGGCGTTGATATCCGTCGAGCGCGCCATGATGTCGACGCCGTCGACCCGGATGGAGCCGCCCGTCGGCTCCTCAAGCCGGTTGCAGCAGCGCAGCAACGTGCTCTTGCCCGACCCCGACGGTCCGATGATGAAGACGAGCTCCTGCGGCGCGACGCTGAGATCGATTCCGCGCAGCACCTCGACGTGATGGAAGCTCTTGCGCAGCCCGCGGATCTCGAGGATAGGCGGGGTAGCGCTCACGACCCCATTCAGCCGCACGGGGGCGTGTGCACGGTGGGATCATATCCAGGCATTTCAGGAACCCCGTACCCGGGAAATACGGTGACCGCCGCCGAGCCGGCCTCGGGTGCAACCCCGAACCATTTCTCGTGCATCTTGGCAATCGTGTTGTCGAGCTTCATGCATTCGATGGCGTTCTCCAAGCTCTTGCGCATCTCGCCGGCGGCCTTGCGCAGCGGAGCGGCCCAGACCAATCCGGTGATATAGCGATAGGAAAGCTCGAGCTGCGGGTTGCTCTTCACCGCCCAGGCGATGACGGTGTCACCCGCGACATTGGCATCGGCGCGACCGACGAGCACCGCCTGCACCGCATCGGTCTGGGTACCGAATGACTCGATCTTCCATCCGAGCTGGTCCTCCCGCTCGCGCGCCCAGGAATCGTAGGCGGAGCCCTTGTTGACCGAAATGGTTTTGCCCTTCAGCTCCTCGAGCTTCGTAATTTTGGGCGTACCTTTCCTGATCAAAAACTGAAAGTCGGTGTTGAGATAACCTTCCGTGAACAGCATGTTCTCGGCGCGCTCCTTGGTCACGGTGGTTGGCGCCGACAGAAAATCATAAGTCCCGGCTTGCAGCGCCGGCACCAGCCCGGAGAACTGCGCGGCATCGATGATGATCTTGCGCTTGAGACGTCTGGCGATCTCATTCGCGAGATCGATGTTGAACCCTTCGTAGCCGCCCGACATGCTCGGAAAGGCATGCGGTGCGAAGGTGCCGTCGACCGCGGTGCGCAACGGCGGCAACTCCTGCGCCGCGAGGGAAGACGGGATGAGCAGCA
>DATBYX010000125.1:0-2609 GCA_036513475.1 Xanthobacteraceae bacterium
AGATACGCGTCCTGCAACCAGCGGAGGAACTGGGAAACGCTATCGACCTGATCATCGTGACGACCGTTTGGAAACGACAGCAGCTCGGTGAGGAACTCGCCCAGCCATGCCGCGCTCTTTGGCAGATAGACGTGTCCCGCCTCAATCTTCGCTGACTGCGCCGCCATGCGGTCCACTTTGCTTCCCTCCGGCTTGACGCCGATCGGACGCGTCATTCCGCCGGGCATCGTGGCCCTGAGATCCTGCAAAAGGTTCATGCCCGGACCCGCATCCTCAATCAGGACTGTGGTCGCGCAATGCTCGGCCGCCAAACCGATGACCTTGCGGCGCAGGTCCGGATATTCGATGCGATCTCGATAGACATGAACGAGTTAGGCATCGCTTTTATGGACAAGCCAAGTCGAGCATGCCGAATAGTCGTTGCGACCGCTCGTCATCATGGCGACGTCCCAGCTCTGGACGATCCGCGTTCCCGCGGGCCCGGCGGGCAAGGCGTCATAGGCCGGGAACCACGACCGCCGGATGAGATTGCCTTCGACCGGCACCGGCTGTTGCTGATATTGGGCGGAGAAAAGCAGGCTTCCCACTTCTGCTTTGATCGCCTCCAGGGCCTCTCGGCTCTCGCGCTCCGGATGGAGAATATCGCCACTCCGGCGCACATGCGTTCCGCCGCGCCCGAGCTCAATGGTCTCCTCCTCCAACGCGATCGCTGGCATGTTCAGATGATTCCAACCGCCTTGTCGCAGGAGGTGGCCAGCGAGGTCATCCTCATGCAAGCGCTGCATGACCGCAATGATGGAGCCCGTTTGTTTGTCATTGAGGCGCGAGACGAGTGCGCCGCCATACCAGTCGATCACGCGCTTCCTGGCCGTCTCCGAATGGATCTCATTGGCGTTCAGGGGATCGTCGACGATGATCAGATCGGCGCCTCGTCCGGTAAGCGTTCCGCCAACTGAGGTCGCATATCGGCTGCCCCCTTGGGAAGTGACAAGCTCGAGTCCGGTTTCTTTCGCCAAGTGCAGGTTGGGGAAGACCGCCGCATACCACTCCGAGGCGATCACCATGCGAAACTGCCGGTGGAGTTCGGCCGCGAAGTCGCCCGAATAGCTCGCCACGATGACGTGGCGTGTCGGATCATGGCCGAGCAGCCAAGCGACATAGGCGACCGAGACGCAGATCGATTTGAGCGAACGCGGTGGTTGGTTGATCAAGAGGCGCCGGCTCTCGCCGGAGCGGACCCGCATCAGCTGATGGGCGATCGCATCCACATGCCAGTTGTGAAGATAGGTTTCGCCCGGCGAGACGGTCGTAAAGACTTTTCGGATGAAGAAGCGAAGCTCCGTGCGCAAAAGGGCCTGCAAAACCCTATCCATCGACGTTGGGCCCGCTGTCGTCAGTGGCGCCCAGCCTCAGTGCGCTCGCGCTTAGCGCTCGGGACAAAACCTCCGCGGCGTAGGCATCGAGGATCGCCTGATCTTCGGCCGCTACAGTCTTGTCGCCGAGGGATTCAATCGCAGCGCCGTTGTTGAAGATCTGCGCTAGTGCGAGAAGCCGGTCGAGGGAACGCGCGTCGCCCTTTAGCGCCATCTCCCGCAACCGCAGCAGGGCGGCTTCCTGTGTCGACACCCGCCTCGCCTTTCCCTGCTCATTAAGCCTGACGGGAACCTCGAGCGTTCGTTTGACGTCGCTGCCGAGATTGCAGACGGCTTTCTGCTTGCCGCCCGGGTTGCCCGAGCTGCCCGGCCGGAACCGGCTGTGTTGCGGCGGGCGCTTATATCCGACCTTGAAGTCATCCTCGGAGTTCTCTGATGTCATGCGTCCGCTCCATCCTCGGTCCGTCTTTCAGCAGCAATCGTCAGAGGCGCGTCTCCCGGTCGGGGGCCGTTGTCCAGGTACGGCGTTCCCACGCCGGCGCAGACAGCCGTCCTGCGCGTGAGGTTCTGCCAACGTTTGATCGTGACGTCGACGTAGCGAGGATCAATCTCGATCAAGCACGCTCTGCGCCCCGTCCTCTCGGCGGCAATCAAGGTGGTGCCGGCGCCCCCGAAAGGATCGAGGATGACGCCGTTGCGGTTGGAACAATCCCGAATCGCATCGGCGACAAGGGCGACGGGCTTGACCGTGGGGTGCAGCGACAGCTTGCTCTTCGACGTGCCGTTCAGGACGTTCTGGCCAGGATAGTCCCAGACGTTCGTTCTATTCCGGCCGAAACGGCCGAGTTCTACGTTGTTGATGTGCGGCGCATCTCCTCTCTTGAACACAAATATGAGCTCGTGCCTTGACCTGTAGAGCGATCCCATTCCAGCATTTGTCTTGCTCCAGACGCACAGGTTTTTTGTCTCGGAGAATAGATCGGCCGCAGCGGCGAGAAGTTCTCTGATCTTTCCCCAATGCATGCACACGAAGTGGATCGAACCGTCGTCCGAGCGACGGGCGGCATGGCCAAGCGTCGTTCGCAGAAAGGCCTCGAATTCCGCCGCCGGCATCTCGCCGCAGCCCATCGCAAAATCACCGTGCTTCGTGGATCCGAGCCCCGAGACATGGCCGGCGATCGGAATGTTCCAGGGCGGATCCGTAAAGATCATCTGGGCCCGCTCGTCTCCGAGAAG
>DATBYX010000126.1:0-2250 GCA_036513475.1 Xanthobacteraceae bacterium
CCGGAGCTCGGGAGCGAAAATGGCCTTGGGGATGAGGGCGTGGACGCCGCGCACGATGTCCACGACCTGCGTGACGCGGAAGCTCACTGCAATGCTGCAGAGCGCATAGGCGTCGAGCTCGCTGATTTTCGCCTGCGCCGCCAGAAATTTGATCGCGTTGCGCGCGGCAAGCGCCATTGCGACATTGAGGTCCTTGTCGAGGCCTAGCGCGATCCAATGGGCATTGGTCTCGGCTACCGGCCAAGCCAGGTTCTTCTGCTTGTGCAGGATCACCTGCACGCGCACCTCCTTCATGCGCGTTTCGAGTGCAGTGAGACAGATCTCACCGTCACCCTGTACCGCATGGCTGTCGCCAGTATAGATGAGGCCGCCGGGTTTCCACACGGGGAGGTAGAGCGTCGAGCCCGCTGACAGCTCGCTGAGATCGATATTGCCCCCATGGGGGCCGGGCGGGACTGAACTGGTGACGCCGGGGCTCAAGGGCGGGAAATAACCATCCGGCGGTGCCAGGCCAAACGTGCCCTGGAATGGCTTGAGGGGAACGGTGATGTTGGGCATGAACTTCCCCTGCATGGCACCGAGGTCCAGGTCCACGTATTTGATCTGGCCTTGCGCATAATCCTGCGGCAGGAGGCCAGTACCCACCGAACCCGGGTTGTTGAGTACAGCGGCCCACTCGTAAGGGCGGATGGTCTGAAAACGGATCTCCAGCACGTCGCCGGGCTCGGCCTTGTTCACGGCAATCGGTCCGATGATCGAATGCGGCCCTCGGCCGGGGTTGCTCACGCGCAGCTCCACCAGCTTCTCGAGGGATACGCCGGGCTGCATCTCGTTGAGGAAGTGCGACCATGTATCGGGAAAGCTGATGACGTCTCCGGAGTCGATCGTGAGAACCGGCGGCAAGTTGGCATCGAACACGCCCAGCCGGACCGTCTCCTTGGTCGACGGGACAACGTGCACTCGGCCTGCGGGAGCCGCAGGGCTCGTGGAGGGACTGGCGGCGCCTTGCGCTCGCGCTAGCCTGCCGAACCACGGTTCGACTGCGGCAAGCGCACCCATGAAGCCGCTCGCCTGCAGGAATTTGCGCCGCCAGCGGCCGCGGGCCGAGAGATAGCCGTCGAAGCTCTCCTGATCGACCGCCTCCATATGGAGGAGCCGATCGGAGGCACGCTTGTCGTATACGGCGTCCTTGATATCCTCGCGTATGATACCCGTGCCCTTCTCATCGCCGCAACCGAAGAGATTGGCGCAGCAGCTATGGTCATGGTGGTGTTCGTGCTCGTGCTCTGACATGATGATCCCTGCAACAGATGTAGCGTTGCTGGTTGCAACGCCTGTGCCATCACAGTGTCAACGGAAGAGCCGGATGATGGAACGGGGCGGTTAGCCGCACCTGCCACAATGCGCAGAATCTAGGCTGTAAGCCTAAGTGCGAGGCAATTGCGCTCGCGCTCCGGTTGTGACCTCGACGCTTTGGAGCAACTCTATGGCTGGTTGCTGGAATGCGCTAGGCTCAGCGTCTGATCGCATCACATTTCATGCAGGGAGGATTCACTCATGCTTCGGTGCTCGTGTCGGCTTGTCGGTATTGGGCTTGCCTGCGCGCTGGCGTCATCAGCGAGCGCACAGTTGCTTACTCATAAGGACCTCTCCGCCGGTCTTGCGGTGACCATCGCGCAGACCGCGATGGCGACCTGCACCACAAATGGCTATCGCGTGTCCGCCACTGTGGTCGGCCGCAACGGCGAGGCCCTCGTGCAGATCCGAGGCGACGGCACGGGGCCGCACACAATGGAGAACAGCTTCAAGAAGGCTTTCACGGCGCGCACCTTCCGTATCCCCTCGGGCGAAATGGAAGAGCGGCTGAAGAAAAACCCGCAGATGGGCGCGCAGTATCTCACCGGCTTCACCACTGCCCGCGGCGCGCTGCCGATCAAGGTTGGCGAAGAGGTCATAGGCGCGGCGGGCGTCTCCGGCGCGCCAGGCGGCGAGAAGGACGAGGCGTGCGTGCAGGCCGCGCTGGACAAGGTGGCCGACCAGCTCAAGTGATCCGGCTCTGTTGCAATGCGCGAGCCAGCGAGCTGCTCGTCAAGCTCGAGGCGACAAAGCAGCTTGGGCTCGAGCACCGTCGCAACCACAGGAACGCGCGCCAATGAGGTAATCGAGTGTCTCGGCGAGAGCGCAACGTGCAAAAGCTGATTGCCGTCGCGTTGACCGTGTTCTTGGCGACCGTCGCGGACGCGCGGGGCG
>DATBYX010000127.1:0-2553 GCA_036513475.1 Xanthobacteraceae bacterium
CTACAATGACATCGCTGGCGACGGCCACTGCGACATTGGCGATGCGCGTCAGCAAGTCGCGTTCGTGCCGGCCGCACGGGCTCAGTCGGCGCGTGAGCTGATGTCGGGTGACCTTCTGCTGCAGAACAATCGCACCGCGCTCTCGTCGCGTCGACGGCCGACAGTTTGTACAGACCCGCGTGACGAAAGTATTCCCACGACTGCTGCAAATCGCGCAGCTCGCAGGGAAGGATTTTTACGGTGCCGGGCTTATAGATCGATTCTCTCCACGTCAGCGCCACGTCCCGGTTGGCGTTGCGATCGAGAAATGTGAATGTCTCGATGACAACGGGAATGGAGGTGTGAAGCTTCGCGCCTGCTGCATGCAACAGATTCCATTGCTCGCGCGCTTGCCCATGTAGAGGATCCCGTGACAGCGCAAGGGCGATCCACGCCCCGCTGTCGACAAAAACCGCCTCCCCGTGCCGCATCAGGGCTCGTCGTGAACGCTATCGTGTTCCATCGACGCACGCTTTGGCTCGCCGTCCCAGATAGCAACCGGACCAGTGGCCTGTGGTTTGAGCACGACCTTGCGGATTGCGTCGCGGACCAGCTCCGCGATGCTGCACCCCGACCGCGCGGCGGCCTTGCGCAAAGCGTCTAGTTCTTCCTTGCGGAGGTAAACTTGAGTCTTTTCCATATGTGTCACTCTAATGCTGCCAATGACATACGTCAAGGCTGGTGACGATGAGACGTGGCCTTTGCGTCAGCACCGTCAGCATCGTCTGCGGGCCGTACCGGGCACGTGCAGGGTTGGGCGTGCACCAGCTCGACGGCTATCGTCCCAAACGGCACCGGCCGGGTCCGAGGACTGTTGTTCTGAGCCGGGTTCGGGCCCACTATCCCGGACGCTGCTGACGCTGCTGACGGTGCTGACGGTATTTTCGAGAGACGTGCGCATCCTGATTACTCTGCTTCCGGTTCGGCCTTCACGACTGAAGGTAATCTCGAGGCCGAGCGCGCGAAGAAATGTCTGCGCCCGACGCAAGTGGCCGGCGAGGGCGCGCGGATTTTTGGGCCAGCCGGTCCTGTCACTTGTCTGCCTCGTGCGTTCAACGCTGACCCGCAGAAGATCGGCGGCGCTGCCGATCCACGAGCTGCGCTCGCTCATGAACTCCCGCACGCAAGCGGTGATCGGGTCGGCGTCGATCATGCCCTCGATCGCCGCCTTGCGATTGTCCGTGTAGGCGCGGGTGGTGCCAGCGGTGAGGGTGCGGCGGCAGCCTAAATGCTGCATTGACACTGCCACGCTCGATGAGGTCGCTCCCGAATTCGCACCGCTCCCGTAACCACTTGCCTGCGGGCATTCATGGTCGACCGGACCATGTGGACCGGGAGCGCCTCAGACCTCTTGCGGTTGTGTGCGGCGAGTGCTCGCGATGCCACCTCTGGCGGCACGGCATGGGCCAAAAACCCGCGGGCGCTCGCCGGCCACTTGCGTCGGGCGCAGACGTTCCTGCGGACGCTGGGCATCGAGATCACGTTCTCACGCGAAGGCCGGACAGGCACCAGAATCATCAGGGTCAGCACGGGTGGTGAAGGTCCCGTCAGCACCGTCAGTGCTGTCAGCTCTGTCCGCTATAATGGGTCTAAAGACGATCGAGCCAGCATTCTTGCTGGGGTCAGAGACTAAACATCCATCGTGCAACCACCACCGAAGCTGCCCCCTTCAGCGGCCTGGCTGGCGGCTACGGGAACGCGCGGCGCACAAAGGATCTCGACGACCAAATTCAGGAGGCGACCAAACCGGCGGCAACCATCAGCAACGAGATTAATAGTCTTATTGCCAAGTTGGCGACTCGCTCACCTCAACGGGTCAATCATCACTGGAACGCAAGCGCTCGAAGAAATCGCGTATTCCGCAGCAACGACTTGAAGGAAATCGGAGTTTTTTGGACATTCGACTGATTACGGGTGAACGGCTGGTGTTTGAGAGCGAGGGGAAACGATTTAGTATCGGATAGGATGCGGTCACGGGACTGAGGTGGCCGGAGGAGCAATGAAAAGCGCGATTGCAACATGCGCGCTGCTCCTGATGGCCATTGTCGTTTGGCCAGCGCCCGCGTTCGCACGCAGCCACCTCCATTGCCTAGCAAAGAAAGTAGTCATTGTGGATTCGCCGAGTGGAAGCACTTCATCAAACACCGAAGAGAAATTGGCGTTTCGGATTGATGACACGGCGAAAACCATCGCGTTTGCCAATGGTAGGCCACTTACCGTTCGGCGGTTTGACGACCGCTGGATCAGCGCTGTTCGCGGCGATGTGTTTTATGAATTCGATCGTCAAAGTGGGAATTTGGCATATGCAGGCACGACAATGAAAGATGGCACCGCGACGATCGTAATCGGGTCCGGCCGATGCAACATTGCAACAGATCCAGCGGGGTAGGCAGGCTATACGGCGCTCAACTCGCTTTCGCGCGCGACGCGCTCATGCGGCTCGCTCATGCTTTTTATCCGGTATTCAAATTCTCCCTCGCGCTCAGGCAGTTTTTTTGTGATTTCATAGGAGCC
>DATBYX010000128.1:0-3329 GCA_036513475.1 Xanthobacteraceae bacterium
GCAGGTCAATCGACATAGTGTTCACCGACATCAATCTTACCGGTGCGGCCAGCGGCTGGGATGTGGGCGAATGTTTTCGAGCGGATCGGCCGAACGTGCCTGTGCTCTATACGTCGGGAAAATCGATTGATCATGGACGCTTTGTTCCCGGGAGCGCGTTCGTTGCCAAGCGCTATCGACGCCGCGACATCCTGAACGCATGTCGGCGGCTGCGCACCCGATGACCGTCTCGGGCACCAGTATGTCATTGGTACTGTCTTATCTCGGGTTTATTTTTGACAGCACCTAGCTTTCATAGGATTGGCGATTAGATGCCCGAAGTTGATTGAATGATGTCATTCAACCGATAATTTAATAAAAATATATGGAGAAATCCCAATGCCTACGAACGAAAATCTGACTATCCACCTCAAAGTCAAGGACTACAGCGCGTGGCGTACCGGTTACGACGGAGGCGAGAAGAGCCGCGTTTCCGCGGGCATTACGAACGGGAGGGTGTTCCGCCGCGCCGAAGATCTGAACGACGTGGTAATCCTCCAGGATGTCGCCGACGTGACCAAGGCCCGCACGTGGTTGGGCTCAGATGAGATGAAGGCGGCGATGGAGAAGGGCGGCGTAGTCGGCTCACCCAACATCCGCTTTGCGGCGTAAACTGTAGCACAAACAACCGCTAGCCGGGATGGCTCGTAGCGTACGCGTCACCATCCCGAAGACGGAAGCCCCGGCCCCTGTCCTCCCAGACTCCGGCTGGGGCGTTTCGTTTCATTTAAGGAATCATTTAAGGAGACGAAAACCCCATTACCGGACACTCACGTTTGTATTTGCGAAAGGGGGGTTAAAGTCATATGGACGCCAACAGAACCCTGACAGTTCAAGTCCAGCGAAGCGGGGATAAATACACCTGGGAGCTTCGCCGCGATGGCCATTTTTATCCGGTGAAGTTTTCCGTGCCGATTTACTTGTCAGAAGAAGCGGCCAGAGCCTCCGGAAACAAAGCACGGACGGTTCATTTGGCCCATCTGGCACGTTTGGCAGCTAGACCGCCCAGGGCGAAGTGATGCGTTGGCGCATCCTTGAGACCCGCAACGCGTTTTGGTCCGGCGAGCGCCAGCGCATGCAACTTGCCTGCGGCGACAAGGTCGACGATCTCGATCTTCAGAGCTCACCTCCCAGGTTTTGCAATTAGGCTTTCGTGGGTTGCGCGCGGTGGTCCGACCGAGATAATTCTCGCTCGGCTGACTCAGCAAAGTCGCCGGGGCGATCACGATTTACCCATGAAAATCGACATCTTCAACCATTTCATGCCCACCGCCTATCTGCAGCGTCTCGCCGCTTTGATACCGGGCCATGTGGCCGTGACTGTCTTTCCGCGCCTCGCGACGCTCTGCAACGTCGATGCGCGGTTGCGGCTGCTCGAGGGGTTCGGGGATCTGCAGAATGTGCTGTCGCTCGCCAACCCGCCGCTCGAGCTCGTGGCCGGTCCCGATGTGACGCCCGAGCTCGCACGGATCGCAAACGATGCGCTTGCCGAAATCTGCGCCCGGCATTGCGATCATTTCCCGGCATTTGTTGCCGCATTGCCCATGAACAATATCGATGCGGCGCTCGCCGAGATCGATCGAGCCATCGGCACCCTGGGCGCGCGCGGCGTGCAGATCTTCACCCATGTCGCAGGCCAGCCGCTGAGCCGACCGGAATTCCGGCCGATCTTCCGGCGGATGGTGGAACACGATCTACCGATCTGGGTACATCCCATGCGGGGCCCTGATTTTGCCGATTACAAGAGCGAGCAAGCGTCCGAGGACGAGATCTGGTTCGCCTTCGGCTGGCCGTACGAGACCACCGCCTGCATGACGCGGCTGATCTATTCCGGACTTTTTGATGAGCTGCCGAAGCTCAAGATCATCACCCATCATTACGGCGGGATGATCCCGTTCTTCTCCGGCAAGATCAACCTCGGCTTCCGCCAGATTTTCTACGGCACGCCGGAGCAAAACCCGCTCGCCGAGGAACGCCGGTTGAAGCGGCGACCGATTGAATATTTCAAGATGCTCTATGCCGATACTGCGGTGAACGGCGAAGGCGCGGCGACCCGCTGCGGACATGCGTTCTTCGGCAGCGGACATTCCCTGTTTGCAACCGATGCTCCGTTCGACGCCGAGCAGGGACACGGCCTCATTCGCGACACCAGCGCTGCCGTCGAGGCGCTGGAGATCTCGCCGCAGGAGCGCGAGCGCATCTTTGCCGGCAATGCTCGCGAGCTCCTGAGGCTGCCTGCCGGGCATGCAGCGAAGGCGAGATCGACTGCATGAACATAGCAAACATCCGGGTGAAATTGCGCGACGGCGAGATGGGGGCTTATCTCGCCATCCCGGACCGCCCCCCGGCGGGCGGGATCATCGCGATCATGGAAATCTGGGGCGTGAACGACACCATGCGCCACCACGCCCATGAATTCGCGCAGGCTGGCTTTGTGTGCCTCGTCCCCGATCTCTTTTGGCGGCAAGAGCCCGGGGTCGAGCTCTCCGACAGCAATCCGGAGCATGTGAGCAAGGCGTTCGATCTCTATTATAATTTCGATTACGACCTCGCGGTCCGCGACATGGAAGATACCTGGCGTTATCTCGCCGGACGCAAGGAGTGCAACGGCAAGGTCGGCACCGTCGGGTATTGCCTGGGCGGCAAGCTTTGTTACCTCATGTGCTGCCGCACCGATATCGACTGCGCCGTTGCCTATTACGGCACCTACATCGAGCACCATATCCGCGAAGCAAAGGATCTGCATCGGCCTTTCCTGCTGCACATGGCAATGAAGGACCGCTGGGTTCAGGCCGAGGTGAACGATCTGCTGGAGCGGCGGCTGTCGCCCAACCCGCTGGTGCAGATCCACAAATATCCCAATGCTGACCATGCCTTCGCGCGCCATGGCGGCAAAACTTACAGCAAGCCGGAAGCGGACCGCGCCTTGGCTTTGACGCTCGCATTTTTCCGGCGGCATCTGCAAGGCGCTGCGATGGCCGACGCCTGACCGCGCACAGATCGGGGATTCGCGATGGAATGCGGCGCGCTGGACGTGTCCCCGGCCGTGAGTAGTCCTTATTCTTCCATGCTGAAAAAGCTTCTCTTCGGCTGCATTGCATTCGCCGTCTTGAGTTTCATGATTCTGAACCGTCCTGCTTGGAAGCTGAACGATTTCGACCAACCGTTCTACGTAACCATCGCCTACGATCTCGACAAATACGGCGTGTTCAGCAATGGACCTTTCGCCCCGGTGGACAGCACGATTGCTCGCCCTCCGCCTGGGATGTTCTTCGGCCCAGTCTACCCCA
>DATBYX010000129.1:0-8791 GCA_036513475.1 Xanthobacteraceae bacterium
CAATCCTGAGCGCAGGCGGAATGTCCAGGTGAGGCCATCGGAAGAGACTTCCTCGGATTCCACCATCTGCCGTTGCGGTTGCAACTTGTCGTCCGACCCGTAGAGCGTATCCCACACCATGGCCGACGCATTGCGCACCACATACTGCGTGCCCCAGATCGGATCGAAATTTGCAAGGTTGGCTTGCGGGACAAAACGCAGCACCCGCGCGGCGGCCCCCTGCGAGATGGCCGGGGTGGATAATTTGCCCGTCATTCCCAGCGTGCCCGCGCCCGCAACGACTTTCAGAAGCGTTCTGCGATCCATGACCTGATCTCCCAGGGCGTGCCTAGACTTGCGCCAGTTTGCCTCGTTGTTAGATGCGCCTGCAGTCGCGCGATCGCTCCTTCGAGCGGTGCAGTTGATCCGCGGGTGTCCCAGCAAACGACGTGCCAGCTCTGATATCCTGGTCCTGGCGAGGCGAGCGCGTCAAGCCTGAGATGGGCGCCGCGCATGTGGCCAAATCGCCCTGAGCTATTTCACCTTTTTCACGAAGGCGGCGAGGTCGGCCAAACGGTGCTGCCAGAACAGATAATATGGATGTCTTCTAGACGCGGTAAAAGGGTGCGCTCAAGCTCCTTCGGTTCGAATTTGACTAGTCCGCCGGCGTAAGTGCGACCGCCGGTCGTGCTCGTGTGGCTTCACAGGTAGGCTAGAACGGCCCTCGATTCCGCGTCGCTTAATGGCGCGCGCGGGTACAGACCATGAGCAATGTTGATATGCCTCGCCAGCACTTTGTTGCGCACGAACGTGGGGGCCCGACGCGCCATAGAGGTGCACAGGATGGGAGCCGGCGCTCGCAAGCCGACTGACCACCACGCGCGGCGATGCGTGGCGATGTAGCTTTCATGCGCCCCGTGCTTTCTGGCCCAGACGAGAAAGCGCTGCACTGCCTTGCGCTCGTCGCTGTTGAGCGCATCGAGCTCGGCCGGCAAATCGATCACCCGATGCAGACCTTTGGTCGAGGCCAGCTCGGTGCCTGCCGCAAGCAATTCGCGGGCGCTCGTGACTGTGACTGGCTTGAACTGTTTCGGCACGTCATGTGCCGCGTCGTTATCGATCCAGACCTCATTGCTCCCGGTGACCTGCCCCCGATGAACGCGGAATAACTCACCGAGCTCGATGAACCCGGCAGGTGGCTCCTTTTGCTCGCGGGCAAACACAGACCATTTTCCTTTCGGAGGTCGACAGTTCGGAGGTCGACAGTCCCGCAGCATTCCCCATTAATGCCGCAGCGAGAGAAACAAGGTGTCTTTGGCCAGTCTCCATGATTTCCGGTTGCGGTCTCACTTCTAGAGGCCCATCCAGGGGTACACTTGCCCCCAAAGTTGCCTTCGCGCGGTCTCGGTCTACACGCTCCTCGCCCATCTGATTCGCGGGTTCCTCCTGCGCGGCTTTGCGTTCAAGGAGTCCTGCATGCATTGACGAGCCGTGGATGCCCTAGCTTTGCACAATTATAACGAGATAAATGCAGAAATTCTTCTGAAAGTGGCGCTGTTCATCTTGCAACATTGTTTTTGCTCGCTTTTCCCCTGTTGGCTTCGTTTGCGCAGAATCGCAAAAATGGTTGCATCAAAGCTGCAGCTAAACCATAGATAAGCTCCCGAGAGCCAGTAGGCGCGGCATCAGGGCGGGCAGTGTTCATACTTTGTTCCGTAACACAGAGTCGGCGGGCCTGCAAGCTGGACGCCTCATCCAGAACTTTTTTGCCCGAACTTTTTTGCCGCGGCTTTCGGTGTGCCAGCGCGCCGGCCAGCACCCAGTGTCGAGGTCAACGAGGCGCTGATCGTCAATCCGCATTTGATTTGTTCGACGCCTTCGGGTGCCACCATCGGCCGGCAATCACCACCCCTTCCGAGACGATCCTGCGATCGCCGGACAGGTGCTCGCCCACGACATCCACATAATCGAAGCGGCCTTCCTTGACCGACAGGATCGTCGCATCGCCAACGCTGCCGGGTTTGAGACTGCCGAGCTCAGGCCGCTTCAACGCGAATGCGGTGTTGGCGGTGGATGCGGCGATCACGTCTGCGAGCGGCATGCCGAGACAGAGAAACTTCGAGAGCGTAGTGACTTGATCGAACGCTGGCCCGTTAATGCAGAGCGCATGCACGTCGGAGGAGATGGTATCCGGCAGGAAGCCATTGGCCAGCATTGCGCGCGCGGTCTTGAACGCAAACGACCCCTTGCCGTGCCCGATATCGAAGAGGACGCCGCGCTGGCGCGCTTCCCGCACCGCCCGTTTGATCGTTCCCTGCGCGGTGGCAGGCGAGTTGGGAAAAGGGCGAAACGCGTGGGTCAGGATATCGCCAGGCCGCAGGCGTGCGAGCACTTCTTCATAGCTTGGCGGCGGCTCATCGATATGCGCCATCACCGGCAAACCGACTTCCTCCGCCACCTGGAGTGCGACATCGAGCGGCACGGTCCCGGAACGTCCCGAAGCACGAGCGCCGACCCGGACCTTGATTCCCACAATGAGATCCGGGTTGGCCCGCGCGACCTCTACCGCATCCGCTGGCGCGAGCAGACGAATATTCTCGCTCTCGCCGACCATTACCCGGTGCGAGAACGCGAAAATGCCGCCGAAGGAAATGTGCAAGTAGGCGAGGATGCGCACCTCGCTGCGTTCGATCACATGTTTGCGGAAACCGGTAAAGTTGCCCGGTCCCGCGCTGCCGGTGTCGATGGCGGTGGTCACGCCGGACCGGCGGCAGAAATCTTCGGCATCGATCCCGAGTGACGTACCGCCCCAATACACATGGGTATGAAGGTCTATCAGTCCCGGCGTGACAATCGTTCCGGATACGTCGCGGACCTCGGTGCTCGCATCGGCCTTCAGGCCGCTTCCGATTTGCGCCACCTTGCCCCGCGCGAATGCCACGTCGGTGACGGCATCGAGCTTTTGCGACGGATCGATGACTCGGCCGCCGCGGAGGATGAGGTCGCCGCTCATTTCACCTCGATCGTTCCGAGCTTATTGGTAAGGCTGTGCGCGGTCACCGGATTGCCGTCGCGGGTCACGTCCATGTGCGCACGATATCGCCGCCTCCTGGAATGGCCCAGCTCTCAAGCGGCTTTGAGCGCTGCTCGGCGCAGCAAATCGGCGAACACGGCCGCCATCTCAGCCTCCTTCGGTGCCCAGTCCTCCTGCGGCACGAGATCGACGTCGAGGTCGTCGAGAAACAGATCGTGCAGCTCGCTTCCCGCGATCATCCGGTGCGCCGCCTGCGCAATCGCGTGATTGTGGGTCCGATCGTTGCCGGGAATGATGCAGGTCGGCACCTTGATCGAGCTCAAATCTTTTTCGCTGACCCCGATGACGGGGAGCTCGGCACCTCGGCGGAATTGCTCCTCCCACCGCTCCATGGCCGCTATGAAGTCTTCGGGCTTCATGACCATCAGGGTTTCACGGTTTGACGGCCGTGCCGCAATGCGCTCCTTGAAGTGATCAAGCTCGCAGACCGCAGCCATGCCGCCCTGTCGGGCCGCGCGGATATATTGTCCGTAATAATTTTCGGTGAGGCGCTGGGCCGCGAATGCCCCGCCGGTGACGCGCCAGAGCAGCAGCGCGCGTACGGCTTGCGGATATTTCAGCGCGAACAGAAGGGAAAGCCGGCAGCCGGACGAGCCTCCGCCGAGCACCGCAGGCAATCCGTTGAGCTGCGAGAGCAGCTCGTAGAGGTCGTCGGCCCAGATCTCGTACTCCGACGTTTTCCCGCCGATGACGATGTCGGAGACGCCGCAATTTCTGCGGTCGTGAATGAGCACGCGGTAACCGGCGTCCGCCATGCGCTGCGCCAGCGATTTCACCATGTCGAGGGCGCGGCGGCCTCCGGGCGAAAGCGCGATCCACGGTCCATAGGAACCGAGAACCTCATAATTGAGATTGGCACCGCGGAGCTTGGCGACAGGCATGCTCGTTCTCCCGATTGTCGATCGCTGAGAGTAGCGCCGTATCCTGTGCCAGGATAGTCTGCGAGCCCATGCTGGAGCGTGTTGCACGGCCAGCGCCAATGTCGCCCGGGTCTCAAAAACAGCTTGGTCGCACTGATGCGCTACGAGCTTTACTACTGGCCGACCATTCAGGGGCGTGGCGAATTCGTCCGGCTCGCTCTGGAAGAGGCCGGAGCCGATTATATCGACGTGGCTCGCCGGCCGGGCAGGCGCGGCGTTCCTGCAATGACCAGGCTGATGGACGACAAGCGGAGCAAGCGCCCGCCCTACGCGCCGCCGTTCATCAAGGCGGGAAAGCTTGTCATCGCGCAGACCGCAAACATCCTGCTGTATCTCGGGCCTCGGCTCGGGCTTGCGCCCCGCGACGAGGCGGGTCGCCTGTGGGCGCACCAATTGCAGCTCACCATCTCCGATCTGGTGGTCGAAATCCATGATACCCACCATCCCGTCACGACATATCTCTACTACGAGGAGCAACGGCCGGCCGCCAAGCGCCGCACTGCGGATTTTTGGCGCTATCGCGTGCCGAAAATCCTTGGCTATTTTGAGCGCGTGCTCGCAAGAAGCAGCGGCCCGCACGTGCTCGGCCGCAGGCTCTGCTATGTGGACCTTTCCTTGTTTCAGATCATCGAGGGATTACGCTACGCGTTTCCCAGGCGCATGAAGCGGTTCGAGAAGAAGGTGCCCGGCCTCGTCGCGCTGCACGATCGCGTCGCCAAGCGCCCCCGCATCGCGGCTTATCTCGCCTCGAAGCGGAGGCTCCCGTTCAGCCAGTGGGGGATCTATCGCTATTTCAAGGAGCTTGATTGATGAGCTGCCTGGCGCGCGCGCCGCTTGCGGCGGCGCTTCTCCCGGCATTTCACGCATTTGCAGCCGCGCGGCGTGATCACGTTGAGGAAATAATCGCGGCCATAGTCGTACGTGATCTCGTCGCCGGGGTGGATTATCTTGATGGCGCGCAGGATGATCTTCCCCTTGCTCCGGTGCGACTCGGCGTTTGGCCGGCAGGAATGGTTGGCATAACGCGCGATGTTCTTCCGGCTTGAGCCGTCGATCGTCCAGCGGCTGTTGATCTCGTAGAGATAACGGCTGCCACGGGCCTCGAGCTTCTCGGCCTGTTCATTCGCCAGCCGACGCCCCTTATATTCCGCTATGAAAGCACGCTTCTTGATCGGTTCGGTCGCGAACAAGCCAAGGCCGGTGCTTGATCGGCCGACCCGAAAGGGTTTCCTGCGAGGCATGAGCCCGTTAAACAGCGATTCTGAGCTGATCCTGATTGTTGATTTGCTCCGGCCTGGTTTCAAGCGAAAAGTTCTGCGCGGTCGAATGGGTCCACAGCGAGGTAAGCAAGTGGAATTGGGTTGAGCTACCTGGAGCATAAAAATGAACGTGCCCGTTGACATCACTCCGCCGTCGTATCGGCACACGCCGCTCTTTTCGCTCGGTAAGGACAGCAGCCCTTATCGCAAGCTCACCGGCAACGGCGCACGGCTGGAAAGGGTTGGTCGGGCGGAGATGCTGATCGTGGAACGCGAGGCCCTGCGCACGCTGGCAGAGGCGGCATTCACCGATATCAATCATCTGCTGCGGCCAGGCCACCTCAAGCAGCTGCGGTCCATCCTGGATGACCCCGAGGCGAGCGACAACGACAAGTTCGTGGCCTACGATTTCCTGAAGAACGCCAATATTGCGGCCGGGGGCGTGCTTCCAATGTGCCAGGATACCGGGACGGCCATCATCATGGGCAAGAAGGGCCGCCTGGTCTTCACCGACGGCGACGATGAAGCAGCGCTCGCCGAGGGCACGCGCGACGCCTATCTGAAGCGCAATCTGCGCTATTCGCAGCTCGCGCCCATTTCGATGTTCGAAGAGAAGAATACCAAGTCGAACATGCCGGCGCAGGTGGAGATCTATGCCGAAGGGCGAGGGGAGAACGAGCAAGCCTACAAGTTCCTGTTCATCGCCAAGGGCGGCGGCTCGGCCAACAAGGCCTTCTTGTTCCAAGCGACGCCGTCGATCCTCACCCCTGACCGCATGATCGCGTTCCTGAAGGAGAAGGTGCTCACGCTCGGGACCGCCGCGTGCCCGCCGTACCATCTCGCGATCGTCATCGGAGGCACCTCGGCCGAGCTGACCATGAAGACAGTGAAGCTTGCGTCGTGCCGCTACCTGGACGACCTGCCCACCCATGGATCGGAGGACGGCCACGCGTTCCGCGATCTCGACATGGAGAAAGAAGTGCACAAGCTCACGCAATCACTGGGAGTGGGTGCGCAGTTCGGCGGCAAGTATTTCTGTCACGACGTGCGCGTCATCCGGCTGCCCCGCCACGGCGCCTCGCTCCCGATCGGGCTCGGCGTTTCTTGCTCCGCCGATCGCCAGGCGCTCGGCAAGATCACGCCCGAGGGCGTCTATCTCGAGGACCTTGAGCATAATCCCGCGCAATACCTGCCCGACGTCGACGCTTCCAAGCTCGGCGGGGATGTGGTCGAGATCGACCTGCGCAAACCGATGCGACAAATCCTGGCGCAGCTGTCAAAACACCCGATCCGGACGCGTCTCTCCCTTACCGGACCGATGATCGTTGCCCGCGATCTTGCCCACGCCAGGCTGCGCGAGCGTCTGGAAAAAGGCGAGGGACTGCCGGACTATTTCAAGAACCATCCCATCTATTACGCCGGCCCGGCAAAGACGCCGCAGGGCTACGCTTCCGGCGCGTTCGGTCCGACCACCGCCGGCCGCATGGATTCGTTCGTCGCGGATTTCCAGGCTGCCGGGGGATCAATGGTGATGCTGGCCAAAGGCAATCGCTCCCCGGCCGTGCGCGAAGCCTGCCAGAAGCATGGCGGATTCTATCTGGCCTCGATCGGAGGGGCGGCTGCCAACCTGGCGGAGCACTGCATCAAGAAGGTGGAGACGGTTGAGTATCCCGAGCTCGGCATGGAGGCGATCTGGCGAATCGAGGTTGAGAACTTCCCTGCTTTCATCGTCGTTGACGACAAAGGCAACGACTTCTTCAAGGAGCTGAACCTGGGGTAAATGTTCGATCTCTCGACGGGTCCGACTCTTTTGTGCAAAACTCCGTCATGATTTTCATGGGGAGATGACGATGGCACTCATCAAGGCAACCGATATGGCTTACGGGCGGCTGCGTGCCCCCGACCTCGATATCATGGAAGAGTTTCTTACGCGGTTCGGGATGAGTCGCACAGAGCGTACACCGACCGCGCTCTACATGCGCGGCACTGATCCGAACCATCACATCCATGTCACCGAGAAAGGTGAGCCCAAATTCGTGGGCTTTGCCTATTACGCGGCAAGCGAGGATGACCTCAAGCGTGTCGCCAAAGCGCCGGGAGCATCCGGAATCGAGCACATCGACGAACCTGGTGGCGGGAAACGCGTACGACTGACCGAACCTAATGGCTATCAGATCGAGGTGGTGCATGGGATCGCTCCAGCGGCGCCTATTCCGCTCCACCGGCAGAAGCTCAATACCGGACAGGATCCGTTATTGCGGGCAGGCGAGCTGATGCGTTTGCCCAAGGGCCCCTCGCATGTGAAGCGCATCGGCCACGGCGTGCTGATGACCCCGAAATTTGGCGAGACCGTAGCCTGGTTCCGCGACGCTCTGGGGTTTGTCTGCTCGGACGATGTCTATGCTGGCGAGCAAACGAACCTGATCGGTTCGTTCAATCGGTGTGATCGCGGCGATACCTATGTCGACCATCACGTGCTCTTCTGCCTCAACCATGAAAAGACCGGTCTCAACCATCTGTCCTTCGAGGTTCAGGATATCGACGATGTCGCGGTGGGCCATGACTACCTGGCCCAGTTCGGGAAGTACGAGCACATGTGGGGCATCGGCCGGCACGTGCTCGGTAGTCAGGTGTACGATTATTGGGCCGATCCCTGGGGACGCGTGCATGAGCATTGGGCGGACAGCGACCGTTTGAACCTCGCAAACGGTTCAAATCTCGTTCCCGCCGAAGAAGCCCTTACCTCGCAGTGGGGCGAGGCGCCGCCCGAGAAGTTCATCAATCACGCCAGTATCTGAAGGTCAAATGATGTACGATCCCAGCAACGCTGCACCCAACATGCTCTCCGCCGCGGGCGGCTCCGCAGCTGCAACGGCGATCAAACCGCGCGCACAGGGTCCGCTGGTCTGGCTCGATATGGACCAGCAGCAACTCGACGACGCCTACGATCAGATCGTGTATGCCCCCAATCGCGATCAGGTAGGCAAACGTCGGGTCGCAAACAGCAAGAACACGCGCGCCGTCCTCGGGATGCCGGAGCGGGTTGCGTATGGCCCGAGCGAGATCGAGAAGCTGGATATCTACCGCGCCTCACGGTCCAACGCGCCGGTCAACGTCTTTGTGCATGGCGGTGCCTGGCGCGCAAACCAGGGCGCCGATTACGCCTTCCTCGCCGAGCCTTTCGTCAATGCCGGGGCTCACTATGTGGTCCTCGATTTCACCAACGTAGATGAGGCGGGCGGCAGCTTGCTTCCGATGGTCGAGCAGGTGCGACGCGCAGTCGCCTGGGTTTTTCGCAAAGCCCGCAGTTTTGGCGGCGATCCCACCCGGCTTTACCTCACGTCGCATTCTTCCGGATCCCATCTCGCGGGATGCGTTGTCACCCATGACTGGCGCAAGGAGAACCTGCCGCTGGATATCCTGAAGGGCGCAACCTTGAGCAGCGGGATGTATGACCTCAAGCCGGTGCGGCTGTCGAAGCGCTCGAAATACGTCAGGTTTACCGATGAGATGGAGGAAGCGCTCAGCTCGCAGCGTCA
>DATBYX010000130.1:0-4676 GCA_036513475.1 Xanthobacteraceae bacterium
GCCGCACGCGAGGCCCAGGTGCCGCCCCCATAGGGAGTATTATCGGTGTCTCCGGTGATCACGCGCACGCGCTCAATCGGCACTCCTAAGGATGAGGCGGCCACTTGCGCGATCACGGCCTCCGCGCCTTGGCCTTGCTCAGTTACTCCAGTGTGACAGATGATCGCTCCTTGCGCATCGAGCCGCACAGTCACGCCGTCCTGGGCGGAGATCTTGGCTCCCCCGATGCCGTAGAAGGCGGCGGACGGATTTGTCACCTCGACGAAAGCGGCAAGCCCGATCCCACGGTATACTCCCTGAGCGCGCAATTGCCGCTGTTGCGCGCGCAATCCGGCGTAATCCATCATCGCGTCGATATGCGCGAGACAGGCATGATGGGAGAGCGCCTCGAATTTGATGCCGGATGGGCCGCTCGAAGGGTGCGCATCGTCGGGGATCAGATTGCGCCGGCGGATTTCCAGCGGATCCATATCGATCTTGGCGGCTGCGAGCTCGACCAGTCCTTCCGTGACCGCCGTCGCAATGGGATGGCCGACCGCGCGGTACTGGCACATGACATTCTTGTTCTGGAACACGACACGCGCGCGGGCGCGGTAATTCGCACAGCTGTAAGGTCCTCCCGTGAGATTCACGATCTGGTTCGCTTCGATCCCGGACGTGCGGGGATAGACGGAGTAGGGACCGATACCGGTGAGATCGTCGATCTCCCAGGCGGTGATCGTGCCGTCGTTCTTTACGCCGATCCTGGCCGTGATGCGGTGATCGCGCGCGTGAATGTCGGTGACGAAGCTCTCGATGCGGTCCGCAACGAACTTGATCGGACGCTCCAACAATTTGGACAGCGCCACTATCCCCATCTCGTCGGCATAGGCGTGCACCTTGATGCCGAATGAGCCCCCGACATCCTTGGTGATGACCCGCACCTGGTGCTCCTCGAGACCGAGATGCTTGGCAAAGAGATTTTGCATCATGTGGGGCGCCTGCGTACCGTGATAGACGGTGAGGCGCGCGTCGCCGGGGTTCCAGTCCGCCACAATGGCGCGCGGCTCGTTGGTCACGCCCGTGTGCCGGCCGAACACGAATGTCGTCTCCACGATCGCATCGGCCTCTGCGAAACCCTCATCAGGCTTGCCGGCAACATGCACGCGCTCGAACGTGAGATTGTCGCCGAGCTCGGCATGGATGATCGGCGTGCCGGCGTCGAGCGCCGTCTCGGGGTCAGTCACTGCCGGCAGCTCCTGGTACTCGACCTCGACGAGCTCGCACGCGTCCTCCGCTT
Organism: Xanthobacteraceae bacterium; assembly: GCA_036513475.1. Taxonomy (GTDB): domain Bacteria; phylum Pseudomonadota; class Alphaproteobacteria; order Rhizobiales; family Xanthobacteraceae; genus VAZQ01. Next base: position 1,280 of record DATBYX010000130.1, read on the forward strand.
CTGCGCGCGTGCGTGCGACCACCGCGCAGATCGCCTCGCCTTGCCAGCAGGCACGCTCGACCGCGATCGCGTGCTGCGGTGCCGATTTGATGCCTTTGAGATGGGTGAGCACACCGACCCAAGGGGTGATCACGTTCGCGAGCTCGGCGCCGGTGACGATTGCGATCACGCCCGGCGACCTGCGCGCCGCATCGCGCTCGATCCTGGTGATGCGCGCGTGCGCGTGGGGGGAGCGCACGAAAGCGACATGGGCCATGCGGGGAAGGCTGAGGTCGCTCACGTATTGCGCGCGACCCTGGGTGAGGCGCCCGAGATTCGGCCGCGGGACCGAACGCCCGATGTACGAGTTGGGACGATCGAGCGCGGAGAGGATCGGGGCGGAATCTTCGGAAATCTTCATCTCTGCGCTCCCGCGCGCGCGTGTGCCACCGCTTCCACCGCGTCTATGATCGCCTGATAGCCGGTGCATCGGCAGTAGTTTCCGGAGAGATACGCGCGGATCGCCTCACGGCTGGGCACACCGCCGGAGCTCAAGAGCTCCTGCGCAGTCAACAGCATGCCGGGCGTGCAATAGCCGCACTGCAACGCGTTGCGCTCGATGAACGCCTGCTGAAGATCCGCAATCTCGTCCGTTCTGGCAACGCCTTCGATCGTGGCCACTTGCATGCCGTCGCACTGCACAGCGAGCATCAGGCAGCCCCGAACCACGGCGCCATTCACCCGCACGGAGCAGGCCCCGCACACGCCATGCTCGCAGCCGACATGGCTGCCGGTCAGCGCGAGCCTCTCGCGCAGAAAATCGACGAGCGTCGTGCGTGCATCGACCCGCTCGGACACCTTCTCGCCGTTTACCTCGAGCGCAATCTCATGGAAACGTTCGTTCATGCCCGGCGCTCCAGGGTCTGTGGCGCTGTCAGCTGTTTTGCGACCCGCCGCAGCAGAACACCGGCAAGGTGCAGTTTCACCGCGGCCGAGGCTTGAATATCCTCGCTCGGATGCAGGTCTTCGCCAAGCACATGCACCGCGTTATCGAGATCGCCGTCCATCAATGCAGCTTCCGCTTTGCGCGCGCGGACTGGAATGCTGCCTACGCCGAAATAGGCAAGATGAAGGTCGCAGAGACTCTCTCCTGTCTCGCTGGCGCAGGCGGCGAGCCCGACCATGGCGTAATCCCCGTGCCGGCGCGCGAGCTCGGCAAACCCGATGCGGGTTGCAGGGCTCGCAGCGGGGATACGGATCGCGGTGAGCACATCGCGCGCCCCCAGTGCCGTCTCGAACAGGCCTTTGAAGAAATGCTCGGCCTTTACGGTTCGCGCGCCCTGCGGGCCCGTGATGGTGATCTCACCAGCCATCGCAATCAGGCAGGCCGGCAGCTCCGCGGCGGGGTCGGCGAACGCAATGGAGCCACCCAGCGTCCCGCGATGGCGGATGGCGGGATGACCGATATGGGGCATCGCCAGTGCGATCAGCGGGGCGTAGCGCGCGATATCGGCCGAGCGCTCTGCTTGGGCGTGACGAACCAGCGCCCCGATCTCGATCGTTCCATCCCTGCGGCCTATGCGATCAAGGCCGGAAATGCCGTTGATGTCGATCAGCAGCGCCGGCCGGTCGAGCCGCATGTTGAGCGTTGCAATCAGGCTTTGCCCGCCGGCAAGCAGTCGTGCCTCCTCGTGCGCCAATAGCTCGATCGCCTGCTCGAGCGAGCCAGCCTTGGCATAGGCAAAGGGTGCCGGTTTCAGAGCCTCCTCCCAAGCGCGTTTCGTGCATTGTCGCAGCACGGCGCGGATCGTCAATGCTTTGCTGCGCTCGGGTCGATGATGCCGCGCACGATGTCGATCGCTCGCCGCATCAAGGTCATGGACGCCTCCAGCGTTCTGAAGGCGGCATGCGAGCTGAGAGTCACGTTTTCCATCAAAGCGAGCGGATGGTCGGATTTGAGGGGCTCGGCATGGAACACGTCGAGCCCGGCTTGCCTGACATGGCCGCTTCTGAGAGCCTCGATGAGCGCGTTTTCGTCGATCAGCGCTCCGCGCGCGGTGTTGACCAGGATCACGCCCGGCTTTGTCCGCGCCAGCTGCTCGGCCCCGATGAGCGCGCGCGTTTCATACGTGAGCGCAAGGTGAAGCGAGATCACGTCGGCGCGCGCAAGCAGGGCATCAAGCTCGACCAGCGGCACGCCGGCATCGGAGCGCGCGGTGCGATTCCACGCGATCACCTGCATTCCGATGCCACGGGCAATGCGCGCGACTTCGCGGCCGATGCCGCCGAGCCCGATCAAGCCCAGTGTCTTGTCCCTGAGTTGCATGCTCTCCAGCGGCTCCCAGACGCCGCGACGGACAGAGCGGTCCATGCGCGCAAGCTCGCGACAGCAGGCAAACATCAGCGCGATGGCATGCTCGGCGACCGCGGTATCGCCGTAGCCCTTGATTGTGTGCACTTCGATGCCGAGCCCATTGAGCTCGGCGACATCCATGTAGCTCGATGCTCCGGTGCCGAGGAAAACGATATGCTTGAGCCGGGGGCACCGAGCGATGAGCTCAGTCGGCATATAGGAGTGGTCGTCGAGACAGATCTCGTAGTCGGCCAGAAGGCGCGGGAGGTCCTGCGACGAAAATGCATCGCTGTTGATGGTGATCGGCGGATCGTCGGAACGGCTTACGCGAGCGAAAACCGGCGCGAGCTGCTGGTTGCAGTCAATGAAGATGGTCCTCACGGGGGCGATGCCTCTCCACTTCGGCTCATGCTACCTTGCGTCATTAGGCACGATGGAGGAGGTAAATGGGAGAATTCAAGGGCAAGGTCGTGGTCGTTACAGGCGGGAGCCGAGGGATCGGCCACGGCATTGCGGTGGCATTCGCGCGCGAGGGCGCCCAGACCGTGCTTGCCTCTTCTTCCGAGCAAAATCTCACGGCGGCGGCGAACGCGGTTGCCGCTCAGGGTGCGTCGCCGGTGACGGTCGCGGGCGATCTGCGCACGCTTGCGGCTTGCGAGCAACTATTCCGTCGCGTGAACGAGAGTTTCGGGCGCTGCGACGTCCTGGTGAACAACGCAGGTGCCACGCGCGCCGGCAACTTTCTCGACCTGCCTGACGAGGTATGGCTCGACGGCTTCGCGCTGAAATTCTTCGGTGCCGTACGTTTGACCCGGCTGTTCTGGCCGCTGCTCAAGTCCGCGCAGGGGCACCTCGTCAACATCATCGGCGGGGCGGCGCGCACCGTCGAGCCGGAGTTCCTCGTGGGCGGCTCGGTGAATGCCGCCGCCGCAAACTTCACCAAGGGGCTCTCCCGGCTCGGCATGCGCGATGGCGTTCACGTGAATGCCATTCATCCCGGCCAGACCGCAACCGAGCGCACCGAGCGGCTGATCGAGCAGCGCGCCGCGGCGGCAGGCAAGACGG
>DATBYX010000131.1:0-2295 GCA_036513475.1 Xanthobacteraceae bacterium
CGTGGTCGCGGAAGAGACCCCTTAGTGGATTGGCTCGTCGCGCCAAGCACTTTCCCGCCATCGGGATTCCCCCTCTTTAGTTCGCATGTTGTTGGCCCGACGGCCTTGCGCTAGCATCAACTCCCCGCTGCCAGTTCACAATCAGGACACATCGAAGGCGAATGAGATGGAAACGAACCTTTCGGAGATGTCGCCGGCCCACGTCCGCACTGAGACCCTAACCGCGGTCCCGCTCTCGCCGGCGACCGGCGCCGAAATCGTCGGGCTGGATCTGCGCACGCCTCTCGACGATGCGCAATTTGGGGTCGTTCTCGAGGCTTGGCACCGATACTGCGTCCTGTTGTTTCGGAATCAGCATCTCGAGACAGAGGACCAGCTTCGGTTTGCTGGACGGTTCGGTGAGCTCAGCAAGGTGATCAATAATCACAGCCAAAACTCCGGACACCCTTCGGTGATGCTGGTCTCCAATATCCGCAAGGACGGTCAGCTCATTGGAGGACTGCCTGATGGCGAAATGTATTTCCACTCCGACCAATGTTATGTGGAGCGGCCGATCAAGGGGACCACGCTGTATGCGATCGAGCTTCCGCGCCAGGGCGGAAATACGCTGTTTGCCAACATGTATTTGGCCTACGAAACTCTGCCCGCAGACGTACAGCGCCAGATCGCGGGTCTCAAGGCAATGAATGTTTACGACTACGCTAACAATCCCACCGTGCGTGGCTCGACGATCCGTGAAGGCGTGCCGCATTATGCCCATCCCATCGTGCGCACACACCCGGGTACCAGACGGAAGGCACTGTTCGTGAACCGACTCATGACGGACCACATCGTGGACATGTCCCGAGCCGAGAGCGATCGCCTGCTCGGATTCCTGTTTGACCACCAGGAACAGAGGCGCTTTGTCTACGAGCATGTCTGGAGCCCGGGTGACCTCTTGCTATGGGACAATCGCTGTTCCCTGCACGCGCGCACGGATTTCGATCCGCGTGAGCGGCGCCTCCTTCGCCGCGTCGCGATCCTTGGAGAGAAGCCGTTCTAGAGTTCAAGGTCGTCAGAGAGGTCGCGCGCACAAAGGACGGCGACGCGGGCTGAGTCGTGTGACCTCCGCAGGGTCAGAGAATGTGCCACCCTTACCTGCTTGAGCAGGTGATCAAGTAGTTCAAAATATAAAGCCCACGCTACTTCGCTAATTCCTTGAGTGCCAGCTCTGCCTGCTGCATGGCGTGGTTACCCGCAGGCGCGCCACAATAGGCAGTCGCCTGGATGATGATCTCCTTGAGCTCATCCTTAGTGAGGTCACCCTGGGTCAGGCCGGAACGCACGTGCAAACGGAATTCGTCCCATGCGCGCAGCGCGATCATAATCGACATGGCCATGAAGCGGCGCGTCTTTGGATCGATGCCCGGCCGCGTCCAGACTTCGCCCCAGGCTTGGCGGGTGATCTGCTCCTGGATCTCAGCGTTGAAGTCGTTGCGGTTCGCAAGTGAACGGTCGACCCAGGCGTCACCCAGCATCTTGCGCCGAATCTTCAGGCCGTCTTCGTAGCTATCCCTCGCCATGGCGATCTCCTCTTGCCACGAATTGAGTTATGTTCAGGCATGGCAGTTCAAATGTTCGATTGGGTTAGTATGATGACGGGCGGCCACGGTCTTGATGCCAACCATGGCCTCGATCTTGCTTTGGGTTTGCCTGCCTTAGTTGCGCGTTCGAAGTTGCACAGTCACGGAGAGATAACATGCATCAACGACAAAGGACCGTGCCGTTGCAGCGGTCGAGTGTTGCAGGTGCAATCATGTTGAGCTTTGCGGCGACCATTATCGCTGCATTTCCGGCCGTTGCACAGCAAGCGGTTCCTTTCAGGATCGGCATGCAGCTTCCTGCCATTTTCGAGTACCTATACATCAACTATGCAATTGAGAGCGGCCTTTTGCGAAACGAGGGCATCGACGGCAAGATTATCGGCTTTACCGCCGGGCTCACGGCTACGCAGGCGGTGGCGGGCGGCAGTCTCGATGCCGCATGCGATGGTTTCACCAGCAGCGTCAGCGCGATCGCGCGCGGTTCGCCGGCGAAGACGGTGTACAGTGTCAACGCCGACAACACCTACGTCATCGTCACGCGCGATACCATCAACAAGCCTGAAGAATTGCGCGGGAAGAAATGGGCAATCACACAAATGGGCGCGATCTCGCAAACCTACGCTGCCCTCTGGCTCAGCAAGAAAGGGCTGCCGGACGGTTCGGTCGACTGGATCCCCATCGGCGGCACCAGCGCACGCGCGCGCGCAGTCAT
>DATBYX010000132.1:0-3257 GCA_036513475.1 Xanthobacteraceae bacterium
ATGAACCGAAGTTTATGATATCACCGCAAGCGCGACAACAGAGCCGCCGGAGTGTTCTCCTGCCAGTGCTCTTTTTTGCGCCACCGCTCGTTAGCACCCCCGCAAAGCTCGGCCGGGGGCTCCGCACCAGTCAGGCACTAGGACGCATCGGCAATTTCCCCTGATAGAAGAACGCAAGCTAGATCTGTTTTGACTCGACTTCCGGTTTGGGTCAAAAGCGGCATCCCTCTGAGGGCCGCATGTCAGCTTCCACCGGCTGCGGACATACCAGAATTGGTTCGATCGCCGCACCGAGTACGAGGCGCGATCCACCGCAACGTCGCGAACGCGCTCGAAAAAGCGCACCGGCGTGCTCCAGTCCAAGGATTGACCATCCCACAACCGGATGCCACAAATTATCCGCCAGCGAGGCACCGGACCCCGGGCGATATCATCCCGGAATGATGGGCGACATCATCTCGGAACGGTGGGCGGAATTATGTCGGAATCGGTGGGCGCCATCATTCCGGAATCATGGGCGACTTGCTCCGGAATCGCCAACTGCGTCACTTTCCAGCGCGGCGCACGACTTATCACCGAGGTGCCGCCGGAGCGGAAGTAACGGTTAGAATCCGGTTGGCTGCGTGCTTCCGCCAATCCACTCAGCAGATGGTCAATGGTGCAACCAATCGTGCGGAACAAAGCAAAGCACATGAGGCCACTCAGCCGATCTAATCGGCGCTCGATTGAAATGAGCGCTCGTCCTGGCGCGGTCAGCACAGCTCATCTGCAAGTTGTTGCGGCGCTACTAGATTCGCCATGGGTTAACCCGCAATCTGAAATGAGGCCTTCGGGACGGCGCTTCGCGCGTCCTCACCGATCGTCCGCACTCACAAGGTGGGACCTCACGTCCTCGGGACGAGATTGCGCAATGCCGTACAAAATGCGGCAATTTCATAAGAGCATGGTCTTACGGGGCGGCCAATGCTCAACAGTCAATTCCGCCATCCTCGAGCATGAGGTTCACAATGTCGAATGCCAAGCAGCGAGTCAGCCGACGAGAAGTGCTCGCAACTGCCGGCACTTTGTCGATGGCTGGAACGATCGGGCCTTCGCTGCCATCCTCTGCCCTTGCGGCGCCTGTTGCCGCCGATCGGAATGGGGCGCAAACCGGCGCCCCGCAGCCGCTCACCGCTCCGGGCGCGGGGCACCTGAACGCGTTAATGGAACGTCTCGCCAGCGCGCCGCGGCGTCGCGACTTCAAGACGGTCCCGATGATCCTGGCTGATCGCGAGCAATGGGATCATGAGGCCCTGACCGAGGTCCTGGCCTACGAGCCGGCGCCCAAGCAGGCCTGGGACAACACCGAGATCGCGGGCCCTTGGCTCAATTTGATGCGCAATGCGCTCAATGCACAGATCTGGTCCTTCAAGCATCCCGACTTCCTTGCGGTGTCGGCCACCCACGGATCGGCGCATCTTGCGCTCTACGATCAGGCCATGTGGGACAAGTACCAGCTCACCCACTTGGCGGGTGGGAAGTTCAAGACCAATACCCTGATCGAAGAGAAGAAAGCGGCCTCCGCAGATGCCGCCAACTTCGAGGACCCGGCCGGCGCCTTTTCGCCCGCAGACAATTCCATCCCCGCGCTCATGCGGCGCGGCGTCGTGTTCATGTCCTGCCACAACGCCATCTGGGAGCAGGCAGCAGCGCTGATCGAGGCCGGCAGCAACCCCGACAAGCTCGCGCATGAAGAGCTGGCGGCCGAACTGACCAATCACCTCATTCCGGGGGTGATCCTCACGCCCGGTGCCGTCGGTACCCTGCCCGAATTGCAGCAGGTCGGCTTTCGATACGCAAAGTGAGGGGGGCTGTGATGCGCCTTCATCTTCGCAGCGTCCTCATTGAATCCGTGGCCTGCGCGCTGCTGTCGTCGGCCGCCGTGGCGCAGGCGCCGCGTGAGGAGACAAACATCTTCCTGCCGTGGCAGCATGGCAAGAACAACGATGCCACGAACCGCGGCTTCCAGTTCACGGTTCCTCAGGTCGACGATCTGGCCGACTTCCATGGCGACATCACCCATCCGAAGCTCGTGCTCTACGTCGGCGGCAACTACTTCTTCGCGATGTCGCACTCAATTCCGAGCGGGCCGACGCCGAGGTAACGGCCGCCCCTCTCACAACCCCCTTCTCACCCCCCGCTCGTTCGACGCAAAAAAACTGACACCCCCCTCGACCCCCCCCGAGTTCGGCCCCATACCCCCCCTGGATTGGGGGCATACGCCCCCTGGGTTCGGGCCTGACCTGCCCACCCACCAGGGGACCCCCCTCGGATTCTAAAAAGTTCCATCGCCGAGGCATATGTCCCACGAGTTGGGGGCTTCAATCGCCCTTCGATCGCCGTGCAATCGTGCGACCGGACGGCAAAACGCGGAGAATTCCGGCTGGAACGCGCCTGGCCACGGCATAGGGTCGCGGGATACCCCCTCCGGTGGATGCCGTTGGGATGGCGCGATCGCTCGTCGGGCAACCGTTCACGCTCAAGCCGATCGAGGGGTTCGAGTTCGTGGAGGACGCCAAGTGACACACCAGATTTGGCCCTGAGCGGCTTTTGGCACGGCACTTGGATGGTCACTCGCCCGAGGAACGCGGTGGGCACACTGCTCGGTCGTCTCTTTGGGCGTCTTTGGGCGCAGTCAACAGTGATAGCTCAAGAAACTTCTTGCGCTTTTGAACACTTCGGATTCGGTGATGGGCTGATGTTTGCTGAGCAGTCCTGCCGCTCGGGCCCTCGCCTTGAGTTCGGGGCGCCTAATGCACCTCACCGCTTCTTGCACCCCTTGAGATCCTCAACAGGTGGATAGCCACGCTTGCGAAGTTGCAGCATCAATCCCCTGCATGATGATGTCATGGATTTTGCGGCGCTCGTGATAGCTCTTTCAGCTTTGCAGGAAAGCGTCCGGTCCGCGGTCGGAGCCTAGCCCAGTAACTGGACGCAACCGTCTGGGAGCTTAAGCTGCGCTGCCTCTTGCCCCGTTGCAGCCACGACTTCCTCAACGACATAGCCAAATACCTCGTGGCCCAAGAGCCGTCGTTCCAGCTCGATCCTTGCTTCTGACCCGCTCATTGCGGATACGGCATACTGAATTCGGACGACGTTACCGTCCTGGCCTGCAAATCTGATCGTGCTTTTGAAGGGCCACTGCATTTATCATCTCCCCCGTTCGTTGTTGCGGGTATTTGGATCGCTCAGGTTCTAAGAAACGGTTACGCACTGTT
>DATBYX010000133.1:0-4398 GCA_036513475.1 Xanthobacteraceae bacterium
CGAATTTTCTCCGGGATCGCAGCGAGCCCAACCGCGATGTGGTGGTTGTCGGGCTCGAGCTTCGCCAGCACCTCATCGAGCATGCTCTCATAGTCGCGCACGAGCCGGCGCTCGGTCCGGCGCTCCTGCGAGTAGCCGAAGGGGTCCAATGCCGTTCCGCGCAGGAATTTGCAGCGCGCCAGCAGCCTGAAGACCGGAAAGATCCACGGGCCGAAGGTGAGCTTTTTCGGCTCTCCGGTCGCCTTGTTCATTGGTGCGAGCAGCGGCGGCGCGAGATGCACGTCAAAGCGCAGATGCTCGCCGCCAAGCTCGTTCTTCACCTGATGCATGAACGCGCCGTCGGAATAGAGCCGGGCCACCTCGTACTCGTCCTTGTAGGCCATCAGCTTGAACAGATAGCGCGCGACCGCGTCGGCAAGACCGCTCTTGCCCGGGGTACGCGCCGCCTCGACGGCTTTGACGCGCTCGACGCGGTCCCGATAGCGCTTGGCATAGGCCGCATTCTGATAGTCCGTGAGAAAGGCCGCTCGCCGGTCGATCACTTCATCCAGCGATAGGGATAACCTGCGTGCATCGCTCGCGGCTTCGGGCTTGAACAGAGACTCCACCGCAGTCGGGGCGGCAGCGGCGTGCCGACCCCAGCGGAAAGCCTGCTTGTTCATCTCCACCGCCTCGCCGTTGAGCTCGATGGCCTGCTCGATCGATTCCGCCGCAAGCGGCAGCGCGCCGAGCTGGTAGGCGTAACCCACGAGAAAGATGTTGGCGCCCACAGTATTGCCGAACAGCGCGCTTGCGGCGCGCGAGGCGTCGATGAAATGTGTCTTCTCGCGGCCGGCATCGGCGATGATCGCGCGCTTGAGCCGCTCGGTCGGGAGCGAAAAATCAGGATTGCGGGTGAAATCCCCGGGCAGGAACTCGGCGACATTGACGACCATCTCCGTCGATCCGTGTTTCACCGCGGCGAGCACCTTCTTATTCCCCGCAACGACGATGTCGCCGCCGAGCACCAGATCGGCCGCTCCGGCAGCGATGCGGATGGCGTGAATGTCCTCGGGCCGCGCCGCAATGCGCATATGGCTGTAGACCGCCCCGCCCTTCTGGGCGAGCCCGGCCATATCGAGCACCCCCACGCCTTTGCCCTCGAGATACGCCGCCATGCCGAGAATACCGCCGATGGTGACAACCCCGGTGCCGCCTACCCCGGTCACGATGATGTCGTAGGTCTGGTCGATCCGCGGCAGCGTCGGCTCCGCCAGCGCGGTGAGATCGAGTGCGGGAACGGATGCGGCGCCGCGCTTGAGCTTTGCCCCTGTCACGGTGACGAAGGACGGGCAGAATCCTTTCACGCAGGAGAAGTCCTTGTTGCAGCTCGATTGATCGATTGTGCGTTTTCGCCCCCATTCGGTCTCCAACGGCTGCACCGAGACGCAATTCGATTTCACCCCGCAATCGCCGCAGCCCTCGCACACGAGCTCGTTGATGATCACGCGCTTGTCGGGATCGGGAAAACGTCCGCGCTTCCTGCGCCGGCGCTTCTCCGCCGCACAGGTCTGGTCATAGATCAGCACGGTGAGGCCGGGGATTTCAGCAAGCTCCTGTTGCACGGGGATCACATCGTCCCGGTGATGGATCGTGAGCCCGCGCGGCCACTCTTCGTCCCTGGCGTATTTCCAGGGCTCGTCGGTGACGACCACGACCCGCTTGGCGCCCTCCGCCGCGACCTGGCGGGCGATCTGCGGCACGGTAAGCCCGCCGTCATTGGCCTGGCCCCCGGTCATGGCGACGGCATCGTTGAACAGGATCTTGTAGGTGATGTTCACGCCCGCCGCGATCGCGGCGCGAATCGCCATGTAACCGGAATGGTTGTAGGTCCCGTCACCGAGATTCTGGAAGACATGCGGACGCTTGCTGAACGGCGCCTCGCCGATCCAGTTCGCGCCCTCCCCGCCCATCTGGGTGTAGCCCAACGTCGAACGGTCCATCCATTGTGCCATGTAGTGGCAGCCGATGCCGGCATAGGCGCGCATGCCCTCGGGAACGACGGTCGATGAATTGTGCGGGCAACCGGAGCAGAAATAGGGCGTGCGCACCGCGATCTCCTGGGTCTGCGCCAGGATGGACTGGGCTTGCTTCAACCCGGCGACCCGGGCGGCAATCTCCTCATTCGGGCCGAGCCGTTGCAGGATGCGCTCGCCGATGCAGATCGCGATCTCGTTGGGATCGAGCGCGCCCTTGACCGGGAACAGCCAGTTGCCCTGCTCGTCCCTCTTTCCAATGCAAACAGGCTGGTTGGTCGTGCCGTAAAGCTCCTCGCGCACCTGCACTTCAATGAGCGAGCGCTTCTCCTCGATCACGATGATGAGCTCGAGCCCGTCGGCGAAATTCTGCAGATCGGATTTGCTGATCGGCCAGGGGCACGCGATCTTGTACAGCCGGATGCCGAGATCGTTGCAGCGCACTTCATCGATGCCAAGCTCGTCGAGCGCCTGGCGCACGTCGAGATAGCTCTTGCCGACTGTTATGATGCCGATCCGCGGCCTGCGCCCGCCCGATGTGATGTATGTGTTGAGCTTGTTGGCGCGCACGAAGGCGAGCATGGCATCGCGCTTGTAGTCGTGCAGCCGCGCCTCCTGCCCCAGAATGGTGTCGCGCAGGCGGATGTTGAGGCCGCCTTCCAACATCTCGAAATCCTGCGGAATGACAACGTTAACGCGCTCCAGGCTGCCGTCGATCACCGCGGTCGATTCGACCGTCTCGTGCATCGACTTGAGCGCGACCCAGGTGCCGCAGAACCGCGACATCGCCCAGCCGTAGAGGCCGTAATCCACAATCTCCTGCACCCCGGCGGGGTTTAGGATGGGGATCATCACGTCGATGAAGTGATACTCGGATTGATGTGCCGTGGTGGAGGATTCGGCCGTGTGGTCGTCGCCCATGAGCGCGAGCACCCCGCCATATTTAGAAGTGCCGGCGAAATTCGCGTGTCGGAACACGTCGCCGGTGCGATCGACCCCCGGGCCCTTGCCGTACCAGAGGCCGAACACGCCGTCGAACTTGCCCTCCCCACGCAGCTCGGCCTGCTGCGATCCCCACAGCGCCGTGGCGGCGATGTCCTCGTTGATGCCGGCCTGAAATCGGATGTCATAGCGATCGAGCTGGCGCTGCGCCCGGATGAACTGCTGGTCGAGCGTGCCCAGCGGCGAGCCGCGGTAGCCCGTCACATAGCCCGCGGTGTTGAGACCTGCACGCCGGTCGCGCTCCTTCTGCATCATGCAGAGCCGGACCAGCGCCTGAAACCCGGTGACGAAGATGCGGCTCTTGCCGAGATCGTACTTGTCTTCAAGGGTGACGTGATTGAGCGCCATTGCGCGGGTCTCCAGGCCCGAATGCGCCCGCGGGCGGGATCAGCGCGCGCACGCGCCGCAAGAGATATAATCGAACCCCGGCACGGGCAATGGCGTGGAGTGGTGAGTACAGCGCGTTCTGGTGAGGTTGGTGCCCAAATGGTCTGACAGACACCGGACGGTTCCCTCTCCCCGCTCTTGGCGCGTTAAGAACGGGGAGAGGGAGCAGACCGGGCGCCTTGTTCCCAACGGCTGCTCATTCCGGCTTGATGCCCTTTTCGTCGATGAACCTGGTCCAGTTCCTGATTTCGTTGTCGAGCTTGGCCCGCAGTGCCGCGGGAGGGGCGAACTCGGGCGTAATGTCGAGATTGGCCAGCCGTTCGCGCACATGCTGATCGGACATCACGGTTGAGAGCACTTGCGCGAGCCTCGCCTTGACGTCGTCCGGCAGGCCCTTTGGGCCAAATACTGCGAACCAGAAACGCAGCTCCACGTCCGCGGCCTTCACGCCCGCCTCCTGCATGGTCGGAACGCCGGGCATCGCCGGTGAGCGCGTCGCGCCGGTCACTGCCAAGGCCTTGATGTGGCCTCCCTCGACCAGGCTCTTCGTCGCCTGCACCGACGTGATCGTCATCGGGACATGGCCGGCGACGGCGTCGGCAATGGCCTGACCGCCGCCCTTGTAGGGAATGTGTATCGCCTCCATGCCGACCGCGTCCTTGAAGACCTCGAAATTAAGATGCGAGACGCTGCCCACGCCGGCGGAGGCATAATTCATCTTCTGCGGGACAGTGCGGGAGTAGGCGACGAGCTCGGCAACACTACGGGCCGGGATATTGTTTGCAACGATCAGCGCCGATGGCGAGGTCGCAATGCCGGCAACCGGATCGTACTGCGTGAGCGGATCAAAGCTCGACGTCGCCTTCCTGTGCAGGGCCTGGCTGATCGCAAGCGCGTTTTCCGCAAGCAGGAGGGTATAGCCGTCCGGCTCCGCAGCGGCGACATGGTTCCAGGCGAGATAACCATTCGCTCCCGGCCGATTCTCCACGACCAC
>DATBYX010000134.1:0-4349 GCA_036513475.1 Xanthobacteraceae bacterium
GATCGGCAATCGCGCGCGCCGCGGTAAAGCGCGGATTGAGGCTGTCGGTCGGGTCCTGAAACACCATCTGGATGCGCTTGCGCAACGGCAGCCGGGCAAACTGTTTGGGCGGGATCTCGCCGATGTCTTCCCCGCCGAACAAGATGACGCCGTCGGTCTTCTCGACGAGACGCATCACCATGGATGACGTGGTCGATTTCCCGCAGCCGGATTCGCCCACGAGCCCCACGCTCTCGCCCCGGTTCACGGCGAAGCTGATGCCGTCGACGGCGCGAAAGATGTCGGGCTCAGGCGCGGGCGTACGCGCAAGCACCATTTTCAGACTGCGGGCCAGGCCCTTGCGCGGATACTCCTTGATGAGCTTCTCCACGACGAGGAGCGGCGCGGTCTTAAGGCGGCTACCATGCTCGGGGGCGTCATCGTCCGCGTATGCGGACGATCCAGTAACCACCGAACGTTCCGTTTGGCACGGTTGCGCCTCAACCTGCCGTGCCGGGATTACTGGATGCCCCGCCTGAAGCGGGGCATGACCACCGTGAGATTGAGGATTGAGGCCTGAGATCGAGCCCGGGTCATTCTCGGGCAGCAGATCGCGCAGGTTTATGCCGGGACGCGGGGTCGCGCGCATGAGCTTGCGGGTATAGGGATGCGCGGGCGAGGTGAAGATCGCCGCCGACGGGGCGCTTTCCACCACGTTCCCCTGCTCCATGACGACGACGCGGTCGCAGTACATTGCGGCGAGGCCGAGATCGTGGGTGATGAGGATCGTCGACATGCCCTGCTGCCGCGTGAGCTCGACGATGAGATCCATCACCGTCTTCTGCGTCGTCACGTCGAGGCCGGTCGTCGGCTCGTCCGCGATGAGCAGCCGCGGCCGGCAGGCCAGCGCAAGGGCGATCACCACCCGCTGGCACATGCCGCCTGAGAGCTCGAAGGGATAAGCGTGGTAGCGCTCGCGCGGGCGCGCAATGCGCACCTGATCGAGCATCTCGACGGCCTTGTCGGCGAGCTCGGCGGAATTGACCTGCGAGTGCTGCCGAAGCACGTCCTCGATCTGATGACCAACCTTGCGGATCGGATTGAGCGCGGACCGCGGATTCTGGAACACCATCGATATTTCGCGCCCGCGCAGCTCGCGCATCTGATCCTCGCTCGCCGCGATGAGATCAAGCCCGCTGAAATGCACCGCGCCTTGCGCAATGCGGCCGGCGCGATCGAGGATGCGCATCACGGCAAATGACGTCACCGACTTGCCGGAGCCGGACTCCCCGACAATGCCCACCGTCTCGCCTTTGGCGATGCTGATATCGACGTGCTGAACCGCGCGCACGATCCCGCGTCGGGTCGAGAACTCGACGGTAAGATCGGAGATCTCGAGGATGGGGAGAGCGCCCGTCATCCTCGCGGCTCAGGTCCGCCGCCGCGGATCGACGATGTCGCGCAAGCCGTCGCCCAGGAGATTGAAGCAGAATACCGCGATCATCAGCGCGGCGCCGGGAAAGAAGGCGATCCACCATTCGCCGGAGACCATGAACGCCGCGCCTTCCGCCACCATGATCCCCCATTCCGCGGTAGGTGGCCGCACGCCGAGTCCTATGAACGAGAGACCGGCGGCATTGAGGATGGCGTAGCCCATGGTGAGCGACATCTGCACCACCATGATCGGCATGATGTTCGGCAGCACCTGGCCGAGCAGGATGCGGATCTCGCCGTTCCCGCAGAGCCGCGCCGCGTGCACAAAGCCGGTATCGCGGAGCACATTCGCCTCGGTGCGGGCGATGCGCGCGTAAAGCGGAAAGTTGACGATCGCGGTCGCCAACACGATGTTCTGCACCGTGTTGCCGAGGGCGGCGACAATACCCATGGCAAGCACGAACAGCGGGAAGGCCATGATCGTATCGGCGATACGGCCCACCACGCGGTCGGTCCAGCCGCCGAAAAAGCCCGCAGCCACGCCGGCGAGCCCTCCCATCACAAAGACCATCGCGACCGAAGCCAGCGCAATGAAGAAGTCAAGCCGTGTGGCAACCACCACGCGGCTGAACACGTCGCGCCCGAGCTGATCCGTGCCAGCCCAATGGGCAAGGGACGGTGGCTTGAGCGCCGCCGCGGTATCGCTCGCGAGCGGATCGTAGGGAACAATGTGAGGACCAATGAGCGCCGCCACCACGATCAGGAGAAAAAGCGCAAAGGCAAAGGCCGTGATCCCGTTCTCGCCGAGGATGTAGCGGGCATGGCGAAGCACGGCGAACATCCCGCTGTCGCGGGCCGCCGTGCCCTTGCCGACGAGGGCGATGTTGGTCATGACTCGATCCTCACGCGCGGATCGATCACCCCGTAGAGGATGTCGATCAGCAGGTTAAGCGCCACGTACATGACTGCCATGGTGAGCACGAAGCCCTGCAGCGGCGCGAAGTCGGATGCGATCAGCGCCTCGACCGCAAACGAGCCGATGCCGGGCCACGCGAACACTTTTTCCACCAGCACGTTCGCGCCCAGCAGGAATGAGAAAACCATGCCGAGGGTGGTGATGACCGGCAGCATGGCATTGCGAAAGGCGTAGGTGACGACGATCGTGAACGGAGTGAGCCCGCTCGCCCGGGCGGTACGGACGAAATCGGAGGCGAGCGCCGCCAGCATGGAAGCGCGGGTCATGCGCGCGATCGGCGCAAGCGAGAAAATTCCGAGCGTCAGCGCCGGCAGGATCAACTGCTTGAGAGCTGCAAGGAACAGCTCGCCATTACCCGCGATCAGGCTGTCGATGAGATAAAAGCCCGTCACCTGCGGCGGCGGGCTGAAGAAAACATCGAGCCGGCCGAGCGGCGCCGGGGCCCAGCCCAGAAGATAGTAGAAGACGTAGACCAGGATCAGCCCGGTGAA
This sequence comes from Xanthobacteraceae bacterium, assembly GCA_036513475.1. Classification (GTDB taxonomy): domain Bacteria; phylum Pseudomonadota; class Alphaproteobacteria; order Rhizobiales; family Xanthobacteraceae; genus VAZQ01. The sequence goes on from DATBYX010000134.1 coordinate 2,881, forward strand.
GAAAACGGGCAGGGATACCCCGGCCGTCGAGATAACGCGGCAGCAGTGATCGATGACCGAGTTCGGCCGTGTCGCCGCAACAATGCCCAGGGGAACTGCGATGGCGATCGACACGATAAGGCCGAGCAGCGTGAGCTCCGCTGAGGCGGGCAGCCGCGTCTTGATCTCCTCGGCGACGGGCTGGCCGGTGGTCAGCGAATTGCCGAGATCTCCGCGGCCGAGATCGGCGACGTAGCGCATAAACTGCAGGTAAAGCGGCTTGTCCAGGCCGAGCTTGATACGGATCTGCTCGATCGCTTCTTTCGTCGCGGCGGGTCCGGCAAAATAGGCGGCAGGATCTCCCGGGAGTGCCCGGGTGAGCAGAAAGGTGACGATGATCACGCCGATGAGGCTTGGTATCGCGGCCAGGAGCCGCTTGCCGATCATCGTCAGCACTGTGGTCAGCCCTTTGCCATTGCGCGGTAGTCGAGCCGCCGGTGAAACCAGTACTGGTAACCCGACACGTTCTTCTGCATGGCGACGTTGACGTAGGGTTGATAGAGCGGGATGCGCGGCGCGTCGGCATAGGCAAGGTCGACAAAGGCCTTCACCGATTTCTCATATGCCGGCTTGTCCCCCACCGCTGCAGCGGCAACGGCCGCATCGATAAAGCCATCCATCTCCTTCGACTGATAGCTCATCGTGTTGAAGATCGAGTTCTTGCCGTGATAGCACCAGATGAAGAAATATTCGGGATAATCGAGCCAGCCCGAGAACACGTTGGTGTAGAGCGGCAGGACTTTCTTGTTGAGCTCGGTGCGCCAGGTCGCCCCCGGAATCTTGTTGATCGTGCATCTGATCCCGATCTGGGCGAGGCTCTCCTGCGTGAGCACGCACATGGGCTCGTTCACACCGGCAAACCCGAGATCGAACGACAGCGTGGTCTCGAACCCGTCGGCATAGCCGGCTTCGGCGAGCAGCTTCTTCGCTTTGCTTATATCGGTGGTGTAGCCATGGGGCTGCGGCCAGGCGACCTCGGTCGGAGTGCCGGGCGGTGCTCCGAACATCGGCTTGGCGAGACCGAACAGGGCAGCATCCATGATCTTCTGGTAGGGGATCGCGCAGGCTACGGCCTGGCGCACTTTCAAATTGTCGAAGGGCGGCTGCTTCACATTCATGCCGATGTATTGGATGCCGTTCGAATACGGCGTCGAGACAATGCTGAGCTTCCCCATATTCTTGAGCTCGACGAAGTCCTTGTTCGGCAGGTCGTAGGAGATATCGGCATCACCGCGCTCGAGCAGCGCGCGCCGATTACCCGCGGAAGGCACGATGCGCCAGATGATGCGCTTGACCTTGGGCAGCGGACCACCGACCCATTTGTCGTTACGCTCGAGCACGACCTCGCTGCCGGCATTCCAGCTCACGACCCGGTAGGCACCGCTGCCTGCGGTGTTCTGCTTGGTGTATTCGAGCCCCCAGGGGTCTTT
>DATBYX010000135.1:0-2805 GCA_036513475.1 Xanthobacteraceae bacterium
CGCCGCCCAGTCCTCCTCGGACCACAGCAATATCGCGAAGGCTGCAAGCTGGAGCAGCGCAAAAGGCGCAAGCCGCGCGAAAACCCGCAGGCGATCGGACGCGAATCGACGCCCCAGGAAGACGGAAATCGACAAAAAGAGACCCCTCCCGGTTTGTCATAATTCTGCAATTCAATCGTCATGATTGGCAAGGGGCGCGCTGATGCGTCGGCGACGCAACCACGGGCCGTCGTCCTGAGGCGCGAGCGAGCGTAGCGAGCGAGCCTCGAAGGATGCGGCCCGGTCGGGGCTGTCACCCACCAACCTCGGGTTTACCCGAGGTTGGATTCAAAATGCACAAGTCGGCTGTAGCCGGCTTGCGATGGCTTGGCGCTTTGCGCCGAGCTCCGCAGGATGACGGTTCAAGCTGTATCAAGACGCTATTGCGGGGGGGTGGTGGCAGCTTTTTTGACGAAGCGGTCATCGAAGGTGCGGGGAAGATCGAGCGTGGCAGCCTTGAGCTCCTCATCAAAGGCGACGAGCATGTCAGCAGCTGATTTCATTCCCGCCGGAGGAATGATGCCGGTGCGCGAGTAGACCTGCTTGTTGGCCTTGAGAGCTGCGAGATAGAGCGATCTGTCGCCGAGAAAATAATCCTCCGGTACGGTCGCAGCGATCTCCTCAGCCGTTGCCTTGTCCAGCCATTGCAGCGTTTTGTAGAACGCAGTGACCAGTGCCTGCACCGTGTTCGGATTTTGCTCGATAAAATCGTGTTTCAAATAGAGCACGGCGGCGGGGTTCGAGCCGCCGAAAATCGCGCGGGTACCCTCCTCGGTCCGGCTGTCCGCGACCACATTGATATCACCGTCCTGCTCGAGCTTGGTCATCATGGGATCGATGTTGGAGAGCGCGTCGATATCGCCCTTCTTCATGGCAGCCACCGCCGATGCGCTGGCACCGACGCCGATATAGGACGCGTCGGTCGGCTTCAGTCCGGCTTTCGCCATCAGATACATGACGAAGAAATTTGTCGATGAGCCCGGAGCCGTCACCCCGATCTTGGCGCCCTTGAGGTCGGCCGCGGACTTGTAGCTCGCCGCCCTGTCCTTGCGCACGCCCAGCACGATCCCGGGAAACCGGCCGAGCTCGATTACCGCCCGGACGTCCTGCCCCTTGGCCTGCATGCGGATGGTGTGCTCGTACGCGCCGGTGACCACGTCAACCGAGCCGCCCACCAGCGCCTGCAACGACTGGGCGCCGCCACGAAAGTCGTTGATGGTGACGTCGAGACCCTGCTCTCTGAAATAGCCGAGTCGGTCGCAAATGGTCAGTGGCAGATAATACAGCGCCGCCTTGCCGCCCACCCCGAACGTGACCTGCTTCTTCTCGATCGAATCGCTGCGGGCGGGACCGACGAGGGATGCAGCGAGTGCGAGCGCGATTACCCAAGACTTGATAGGATTCATGGTCTCCTCCCGAGACAATCACCTTGATCGGTAGGGGGGCAAAGGCGCGCCCCTCCTAAACCTCTTAGCGCGAAAATCTCACGCGCCGTGCCGACGCGGGCTATGTCCCGTCGACCGCGTGGGCAAAATCGCGACGAAGCGCGACGCCTGTGGTACGCTCGTGACGCGCGATCCCCGGTCGAGCCGGGGACAGGTTTTGCCCACCCTACGAATGCGTAACGCGACCCGCCAGTTCAAGTCCGTGTTTCCGCAACGACGGGCCGCCACACCAGCAGGCGCCGCTCGGCACGGGTCACCAGCCAGTCAATCGCAATCACGAAGGCGGTGAGCACGACCATTCCGGCAAACACCCCCGCCACATCGAACACGCCTTCCGCCTGCTGGATGACATAGCCCAATCCGGCGGCGGAGCCGAGATATTCGCCCACGACCGCTCCCACGACCGCAAAACCCACCGAAGTGTGCAGCGAGGAGAACATCCAGGACAGTGCGGACGGCCAATAGACATGCCGCATGAGCGCCCGCTCATCCATCCCGAGCATTCGCGCATTCGCTAGCACTGCCGGGCTCACCTCTCTCACTCCTTGGTAGACGTTGAAGAACACGATGGGAAACACCAGCGTGAAGCCCAGGGCAACCTTCGACCAGATACCGAGCCCGAGCCAGAGCGCGAAGATCGGCGCCAACACCACGCGGGGCAATGCGTTGGTCATCTTCACGTACGGGTCGAGCACGGCAGCCACCAGGGGCTGCCGTGCGAACCAGAACCCGATCAGGATGCCTGCGGCCGCGCCAATGAGGAAGGCGAGCATCGCTTCGAGGAGCGTCACCCAGAGGTGATGCCAGATCGTTCCTTCGACGAGCCATTTGCCGATGCGCGCGGCGACATCGGAGGGGGTCGAGAAGAAGAACGGCGGCAGGAGCTTGATGCCGCCGATCGGCACCGTGGTGAAGATGTGCCAGAGCAGCACGAGGAGTATTGCGACGAGCACTTGCAGCAGGAGGAGCGTCGGCCGCGACATGCAAGTAACCTCCGCTACGACGCCAGCACCGTGCTCTCTCTCGCTCTCACGCGACGGAGCCGGAACGAGTGTAGCTTTAGCTGGTAGGGTGGGCAAAGGCGCGCGCATCGCGTGCTTCTCCGCGTGAGCAAAGCCTGTCCCGACTTGATCGGGGATCGTGCGCGCGCCGTGCCCACGCGTGAGCACAGTGTGGGCAAAATCGCTCGAAGACAGAGCGCACCATCGCCATCGTGTCAGGCGATTTTGCCCACCCTACAGGCTCAGGCCGTCACCCGCCCGTTTGCGCGTAGCCCTTGAGCACCTCGCTCTTGAGCACGGCCCAGATCTCGCGATGCAGA
>DATBYX010000136.1:0-3529 GCA_036513475.1 Xanthobacteraceae bacterium
GTTCTCGCCCCTTGACTGTCCTAATCTCGCCCATTGGCGGGGCTTAGATTCCTTTGGAAGGTGTCGTGGGGGACAAATGCAAGTCAACCATCAGCAGTGCTGGTCTTTCGCACTGTCGGGCGCGTGGCAGTACGCCCCGGAGACTAAAGCTGGCGTGCTCCGACGCACATTGCGCCGTGTGGGCGGCCAGATCATCGTGTTAGCTTTCGTTCTTCTCGACATCGCTGGCCTAGTGATGGCTCTCGCTGCGTCCATTTGGCTTGCGCCGTGGGCGGCTATAAATGCGACGGCGTTGGTGCTTGGGAGTTTGAGTTGGAGCGAGGATAGGAGAATACAGAGGGAAAGTGCCACGGCGACACGGCGGCATCGCGAAGAACGGCAGCGGGAGGCGGAGAGACAACAACAAGCTCGATATTTACGGGAAGCGGAGGAACTAATAGAAGCTGAACGGCGTCAACGTGAGGAAGAGGACGAGCGCGAGGCGCAGAAGCGACTGCAGGCCGCTCTACGCCAAGCGCAAGAGCAATTAAGGGAAGCCGAACAGCGTCGATACCAGGAAGAGAAAGAGCGCGAGACGCAGAGACGACAAAGCGAGCAGGCCGAACGTCGACGCCAAGCGGAACAACAACGAAGAGAAGCGGAGCAGAGGCGGCGGCAAGCAGAAGAAGAACGCGAGGCGCAAAGAAAACGACGACGAGAGCAGAAGCGGGTGGCCACACAGTTTAAGTCGGACTGGTGGATTGTGCTTGGCGTCGCACCAAGTGCAAGCAAAGACGAAATTGTGCGCAAATACCGGCATAAAATAAAACAATGCCACCCTGATCGGTTAGGAGGAGTTGCCCCCGAGTTGCTGCAGCTCGCGGAAGAACAAGCAAAGGCATTGAACGGAGCGTATGCGAACGCGATGCGCGCCCGCCGATACGCACCACGGAATGCTGCTGCCGCCTGAGAGAGCGGAGGCGGAAGGCCGGATCCGTATCTAAGTTGAACAGGGTCGCGGGGATATCCTGGAGACTCGCCAGTCGGATCTCGGTCCTTGTGGCCGAGCGAGCACGACAGATACGCGAGGTGAACCTTATCAATATATCAATGTGGGCGACGGCAGACGCTCGGATCGGGTCGAACGCGGGGTCGCTGGTCATGGCGATCCAGCTACTTCGGTTCGTCACCGTAGGTTTGGTGTCGTCCATTGAGCGCCTCCCAGACCCGCCGCGGGGTCGCGGGCATGTCGATATGGCGCAAGCCAGTGGGACGATGCAGAGCATCTACGACCGCGTTGATCACTGCGGGCGGCGCGCCGACGGCGCCAGCCTCACCCGCGCCCTTAACCCCGAACGGATTGGCCGTCGACGGGACGTTATGCGTCGAGAAGGCGAAGAACGGAACATCCTCGGCCCGCGGCATTGCATAGTCCGTGAACGAGCCTGACAAAAGTTGCCCGTTCTCGTGATCGTAGACCGCGTGTTCGAGGACCGCCTGACCGATGCCCTGCACAGTGCCACCATGCACCTGCCCTTCGAGCAGGAGCGGGTTGATGGTTCGGCCGAAATCGTCGACGACGGTGTAGCGGTCGATCGTGACCAAGCCGGTTTCAGGATCGATCTCGACCTCGACGATGTGGCAGCCGTTCGGGAAGGTCTGCGCCTGCGGAACGCGGTGGTGCGTCGCATCGAGCCCTGGCTCCATGCCCGCTGGCAGCTTCGCAGGATCGCGTGCCGCCTCTGCCACTTCGAAAAGGTCCCGGCGCAAGTCGGTGCCTGACACCCTGAATGCGCCATCGGCAAAAACAACGTCCTGCGCCGAAGCTTCCATCAAATACGCAGCGAGCCTCGTCCCCTTGTCGATGATGGTGCGCCCCGCCTCATGCAGCGCGGCCCCAGCCACGGCAATCGCGCGCGAGCCGCCGGTAAGGCCCGCCGGCGTGCGGTCGGTATCGCCCATGATCACGTCGATGCGGTCCGTATCGACGCCCAGCTGGTCGGATACGAGTTGCTTGTATGAGGTGATGAGACCTGTGCCGTATTCTTGATTTCCCATCACCAGCTCGATGCGTCCATCCTTGAACTCGATGGACGCGGTCTCGGGAAAGCCGCCACCACAACGTTCGGTATATGTCGCCATTCCAATTCCGCGTAACTTGCCATTGCGCTCGCTGCGAGCACGTCGTTCAGGAAACGACGACCACTCGGCAGCCGCCATGCAGCGGTCCATCACCTTCTCGAACTCGCCGGAATCGAGGAGCAGTTTGGTGGCCGAGATGTAGGGCATCGCCGAGGGCGGCACGAAATTGATACGGCGGATTGCGTCGGGGCTCATGCCGAGCTCTCGCGCCGCGGCATCGACGAGGCGCTCGAGCAAGTATGCCGCCTCGGGCCTCCCTGCGCCGCGGTAGGCACAGACCACCACGGTGTTGCTGCACACACCCTTGACGTTGACGTGGACGGCCGGCGTCGAATAGAGGCCAGATACGAGATCGGTCGAGCGCGTTGGCACGAAACAGCCGAGCTGCGAGAGGTAGGCGCCGAGATTGGCGAGGATTGAGACGCGCAAGCCGAGAAAACGGCCCTCCTCGTCGAGGGCGAGCTCGGCGCGAGTGGTGTGGTCGCGGCCCTGATTGTCGGAGACGAATCCCTCGGATCGATCCTCCTGCCACTTCACCGGCCGCGCCAGCTTGCGGCTCGCCCAAACGACGAGCGCATGCTCAGGATAAACGAACGCCTTCATGCCGAATCCGCCCCCGACATTCGGCGTTATTAACCGGAGCCTCTCGTTCGGAATTTTGAACACTGCCTCAGCTAGCGGGTTCCGCACGAAATGCGGCCCTTGCGTTCCGGTATAGAGGGTCGAGCGGCCGCTTGCCGGGTCGTAGTCGCCAATCGCGTTGCGCGGCTCCATCGAGTTGACAACGATGCGATTGTTGACCAGCTCGAGCGTGACGACTCGCGCGGCCTTAGCGAATGCCGCCTCTGTTGCGGCGGCATCGCCCATGTCATTGTCCCAGTCGAACACGATATTTCCCGGGATGTGATCGAATAGCTGCGGTGCACCGGAGGCGATGGCGTCCTTCGCCTGCGTGACTGCTGGGAGTTGCTCGTACTCGACCTCGATCGTTTCGGCGCCATCACGCGCCGCGGTCAATGTCTCGCCGACCACCAGTGCGACGGGTTCACCAACGTGGCGTGCCTTTTCGACCGCAAGCACGGGACGTGGTGTATCGTGCCGCGGCTTGCCGTCGCGGCTGACGAGCGGTGCCGTGCAGGGCACGTCTCCGAGACCATCAGCCCGAACGTCCTCTCCGGTCAGCACTAGAAGCACGCCAGGCATGCGGCGCGCAGCGGCGGCATCGAGACGTTTGATGCGGGCGTGCGCGATTGGCGAGCGCAGCACGAACGCATGTGCCATCCGAGGCAAGACGATGTCGTCGGTGTAGCGCCCCTGGCCGGTGACAAGACGCAGATCCTCATCCCGCCGCATTGGCTGACCGATGCCGAATTTCATGGTGCTCCTGTTGGGCGTGAGAAGTATATGT
>DATBYX010000137.1:0-2379 GCA_036513475.1 Xanthobacteraceae bacterium
AGAGCGGCCCTGCGATCAAGGCAAGGCTGTTGCTCGCATTCCGGGCAGATCGGAAATGCGGCTCATCCAGGTGGCGAGTTGTGGTCGGCCAGCCGTGAGATCGCCGAGGCCCCTCTTGCGCGCGATATCGACAGAGACCGCCAGGATGAGGTGCGCCATGCGGGGAGCCCCCTGCATCGGCCGGTCGGGCACCCGCTCCTCGAAGAAGCTCGCCATGCGCTGGGTGCGCGCGACCTCGTGAGCAAGGACGGTCGGCGAACGCTCGCATTCGGGCAGACGCATTTGGCGCACCCATACACAGATGCCTTCGCACATGCTGCGCGCGCTCGCCTCGAGTCGGCGGTAGGCCCAATCGTTTTCGAGTAGCGGATCATGCAGGCGGGGCTTACCGTCGAGACTATCGAGATAGGCGCATATCAGCTGGCTGTCCTCCATCCCTACGCCGGTGTCGTCAACCAGGTAAGGTACGCGGCCCGATGGGCTGATCTGATAGTAGGGGCTGTCCTTCATGCGCGTCTTGGCCTCGAAGATCTCGACGCGATCCTCCAGTCCCTTCTCCACCACCACGATGCGCGCGAGCCGCGCGTATGGCGAGCCATATGTCACGTAGAGCTGCATCGGTGCTGCACCTTATTGCTATTCGGAGGGGCTTGTTGTGCATCAGCCCTGGGTCGCTCGGAACAGCGGTCACCTACGCATCAAAGATCCCAGTTCCGCAACTGCCGGCATGGGTCCGAGCCGCGCCTTGAGGCGCTTCAGGCTCGCCCAGATCGTCGCCTGATTTGAGCTGATCACCGGCTTGCGCAACTCCTGCTCGAGCGGGCTTATTGCGTCGATCTGCGTGGTATTGGTGCAGCTCAGGAAATATCCATCTGCCTCAACGCGCAGATTCTGACGGACAACCTCGCACCAGCGCGCCGGGGAAACGGAGGCGTAGCCGAACTCCGGGGGGACCGCGAGCGCAACGTCTCGCAGGATCGCGAATCCAAGCGCGCGCAGATATGCAATCTCGAGATCATTCGCGCGCTGCTCGTAGGGTGTGACCAACACGAGCTTTTCTATGGCGCACGCGCGTAACGCCTCCACGACGGCATCCGCGGTCGATAAAGCATCTGCGCCCGATGCCGCGTGAATCGCGTCGAGTATCCGGCGGCCACCCTCCGCGCCATGCTCCATGGAATACGCCGTACAGTGAAAAACGATGAGGTCGCATTTGGCGTCGGCAAGGGCGCAAGCCGCCCTCCTCACGTCTTCGAGCAGAGCTTGCAGCGGCTTGCTGTATTTCCCCGTCATCTGGAGCCGGGTCACATGCACCCCTACCACGCCCGGCAGGAAACGGTGGAATTGTGGTTCCGTCAGTCTGTTGCTGGAAGGGATAATCAAGCCCACTCTGGCACGCGCGTAGCCCGTCGAGCCCTCGAGCGATAGATCAGGACTGCTCGGTAAGCGCACCGATGAATGGAGTGCGTGCATATCCACTGCTGTCCGAGCTCAAGACGCGTTGGCTAGGAACACGAGGAAATATTGCCGGGGCAAGAACAGGTGCGTGGCGAGCAGCGAATAGCCGGCGGCGTTGAGCTCTGTCGTCACCTGTTCAGCTGTGATGCGGTGTTTAGGCGGCGGGCCATTCGGCGAATCCGGCTTGAAGTCAACGATCGCAAGCCGTCCGCCCGAACGCAATGACGCCCGCAATGCGGCAAAGTATGCAACGCGGTCATCGATGTGGTGATAGGTATCGACGACCAGGACCAGATCGACCGGTTCGGGAAGATTAGGACTGCCGGCACTCGCCAGCACGGGCATGAGCACGGTCAGATGCTCGCGCTGCGCGCGCTCCCCGAGGTAACGCAGCATGTCCGGTTCGATGTCAACGGCGAACAATTTCCCTTCGGGGATGCGCCTGCCGATGCGCGCGCTGAAATAACCGGTCCCGGCGCCAAGATCGGCCACATGTGCGGTGCGGTCGAGATGCAGCGCATCCAGAACATCGTCCGGCTTCTGCCACCCGTCACGGGAGGGATCATCGAACTCTCTTGCCCACCTCTCGGCTTGGTCGAAAGAGCGGTGGTAGCCTCGATTTGAGTGCCCGCCAATGTGATGATCGCCTTCGAGCTTGTGCTCGCCCGGCGCTTCAGGGGCCGTCTGCGCGAGCGATCCGACAGTTGTTGCTCCTCCAAGTACAAGCAGCAGAGCAAACAACCACATTAGCGCGATGCGCATCGGGCAAGTCCGGTCATCACAATCGAGCAAGTTCAATCTAATGGAGAAATGTCCTAACGTCGCGTGCGCGTGCGCGGGTAATTTTGCTGCCCGTAGAACCCATTCTGCCGGCAGAAGCCGCCGTTCCCGGAGATTGCCGCCATGCATTGGTCGAAGGAA
>DATBYX010000138.1:0-2522 GCA_036513475.1 Xanthobacteraceae bacterium
TAATGGGCCGGATGACGCACCACTATCTCGTTTTCGAAACCGCTAGTGGTTTCTGCGGGATTGCCTGGAACGATGTGGGCATCACGCGTTTCCAGCTGCCGACAAAAAGCGCCGAAGCGACCGAACGAATTCTGCTGCGCCGAGTGCCCGACGCCAAACCCGGTGCCCCCACGCCGGAGATCGTCGAGGCGGTCGCCGCTGTGAAGCGCTATTTCGAGGGTGAGAGGACGGACTTTTCAGGGTTCAAGCTCGACCTCAATGACCAGAGCGCGTTCTCCAACCAAATCTATGCTGCGGCTCGGCAGGTTGGGTGGGGCCATACGACCACCTATGGCACTCTGGCAAAGCAAGTTGGCGCCGGGCCAGAGGCCGCGCGCGACGTCGGTCAAGCCATGGCCAACAATCCGGTGCCGCTGATCATTCCGTGCCACCGGGTCTTGGCGGCCGGCGGCAAGGTCGGTGGCTTTTCGGCGCCGGGCGGCTCTGCGGCCAAGATGCGCATGCTCGAGCTCGAGGGTGTTCATGTCGAGCCGCCAAGACCCGTTCAGCAGTCTTTTGGGTTTTAGCTTCGTGTGTAGGGCGGATTAGTTTAGCGAAGCGGTACTGGCTCCGGCCAGCACCGCGCGGCATAATTCGCCGGAACCCGACCTACGCTCTTGCCCCGAGCAGCTTCATGAGTTCATCGGTCACAAAGCGGGGTTCGAACAGTTGCAGTCCTGCCTTCGGAACGTGCGTTTCCTTGTGTCGGTCGAAACCAGCGCCGTAAGCCCAGCCGAACGCATCGTCAATGCGCAGCTGCATAGGAGTTGAGCTCGTCCATCATTGCAGCCTTTTGCTGTGAATCCAAAAAGCTGGCCTCGAACGAATTACGGGCAAGCGTGATGAGCTCCTCCCGCGTGAGCCCAATGGCATTCCGGATCGCGAGATAATTCTCATTCACGTATCCGCCGAAATAAGCCGGATCGTCCGAGTTGACCGTGACGAGCAGGCCTTTCTCGAGCATTCGGCGGATCGGATAATGGGAAAGATCATCGATAACACACAGCCGGAGATTGGAGAGGGGGCACAGCGTGAGCGGTATCCTTGCCTTTGCGAGGCGTGCCACAAGGGCCTCGTCGTCGAGTGAGCGATTGCCGTGATCGATACGGCAGACATGAAGCACGTCGATGGCCTCACTGACATATGCGGCGGGGCCCTCCTCGCCCGCGTGGGCAACGGCCAGAAAACCCTCGTTTCGCGCCCGTGCGAACGGTTCTTCGAACTTTGCCGGTGGATTGCCGATCTCGGCCGAATCGAGCCCGACAGCAACGATGCGCTCCTTGTACGGAAGAGCCTCATCGAGGGTCGCCATGGCGTCTTGGGCCGTTAAATCGCGCAGAAAGCATAGAATGAGCTTCGAGCTCACGCCCAATCGATTCCGCGCATCCCGCAATGCCTCACCAATCCCCTCAATGACTTCGGAGAACCGAACGCCTCTGCGCGTATGCGCCTGCGGATCGAAGAATATCTCCGCGTGCAGCACATTCTGCATCTTGGCCTTTTCCATATAAGCCCAGGTCAAGTCGTAGAAGTCGCGCCGCTCCCGCAGGACATTGGTTCCTTGATAATAAAGGTCCAGAAACTCCTGGAGGCTTTGGAAGGTGTATGCTGCGCGCAGTGCATCCACCGACGGATAGGGGAGAGAAATACCGTTGCGACGGGCAAGCTCGAACATCATCTCCGGCTCAAGCGTGCCCTCGATGTGCACGTGCAACTCCGCTTTCGGCAGCCCTTGTATGAATTCCGCGATAGCGCTCATTGCGTTTGTCTCCTGTGCGAACGCCCAGATCGAGCGACAATGCGTAGAGAGTCATATAGGCTTGCCGTCCGATCGGCACATCTTTGCGCTGGATCAAATTCCTCTCCGCTCCGCGCGCTACTCTTCTGATCCGCTATGTTGACGAAGGAAGGCGGAGAGAGCCACGTCATTGTGATAGCTCCATGCAACCGGAACCACGCATTGCCGCGCCTGAGCTGACCAAGCTCTTCGACGAGAGCGAAATCAGCGCTCGGGTCGAGGAGCTCGCGCGCGCCGCAGCACCCCGCCTTCCGGGCAGCTTCGTGGTGGTGGGTTTACTGGTGGGCAGCTTCGTCTTTGTCGCCGACCTCATACGCGCGTTTTACCGCATCGGCTGCAAGCCGAGCGTCGAATTCATGCGGCTGGGCAGCTACGGGAACGCACGAGAGAGCTCCGGTAGCGTGCGCCTGCTCGGCGAGCTCGAGCTCGATCTGTCCGGCCGAGCCGTGCTGCTCGTAGATGATATCGTTGATACCGGGCGGACCCTTCTTTATGCGTGCGACCTTCTCCGGGAAAGGCATGCATCGAGTATCGTCACCTGCGCGCTGGTGGACAAGCCGAGCCGCCGGGAGGTGCCCATTGAAGTTGATTTCGTCGGCTTCACCATACCGGACGTTTTCATCGTCGGTTATGGTATCGACTACGCAAATGAGTATCGTCATCTCCCCTTCATCGCGAAGATCGA
>DATBYX010000139.1:0-10112 GCA_036513475.1 Xanthobacteraceae bacterium
AAGGCGCCGATCACCGCGATCGTCAGCGGCAGCAGCCACATCAGCCCGGCGTTCTGGAGATAGAGGCCTTCCGCGGTCGGAGTTGCCTGGTAGAGACTGATAAACCCGAACCCCAGCAGGAGCGGCGTGAGCAACTGGACGCCGCTCACTCCGATATTTCCGCCGGCTGCGTTGAGCCCGAGAGCCCAGCCCTTGATCCGGTCCGGGTAAAAGAAGGAAATATTCGCCATGCTCGAGGCGAAGTTGCCGCCTCCGAGGCCTGCCGTTGCCGCCACCAGCAGCATCAGCCAGAACGGAGTATCAGGCTGGGTCACGAAATAGGCGAGGGCGAGCGTCGGGATGAACAGCACCGCCGCGCTGAAGACCGTCCAGTTGCGGCCCCCAAACGTCGTGACCGCAAAAGTGTAGGGAAACCGCATCAGAGAGCCGATCAGTCCGGGCAAGGCAACAAGCTGAAACAGTTGGTCTGTCGTGTAGTGAAAGCCGGCCTGCGGCAACTTGGTCGCCACGATGCTCCAGATCAGCCAGATCGAGAAGCCGAGGTGCTCGGCGACAATCGACCAGATGAGATTGCGTTGGGCGACGGCTTTGCCTTTGGACTTCCAGAAATTCTCATCATCTGGATTCCATTCCGAAATCCAGGTCGGGTTTCGCTTGTTCATTCCTAATCTGTCCTCTGCGGTGGCATGGGCTTCCCCATCGTCGGGGGCGAGCCGCGCTTCGCAAAGGCTGTGCCAATGTTATGCTGCTGAAAAAATCGCCAACCGGCTCGGATGCCACGCCAAAGCTGTGTGTTTTGCGGGCGCCGCGGCTTAAATTTGTGCGATGCGGAATTCTTGGGCGGTGACTATGCAAAAATTGGGCGCAAGGATACCACTGTCGGGATCACCATGCCGAGGAGCACTATGCAGGCACGAGTCTCCCTTGCTGCAGCGGCTTTCCTGGTGCTTGCCTCGATTCTGGCGTCCCTTGCGCATGCGCAAGACTACCCATCGCACCCCATAAAGCTCGTCCTGCCGCAACCGCCCGGCGGCATCATCGATCTGATCTCGCGCTCCCTGGGCGAGCGGCTGTCCGACCAGATGAAGCAGCCGGTGATCGTGGAGAACATGCCGGGCGCGAACGGCAGTCTCGCCGCAGGTCAGGTCGCGCGCTCGGTCCCGGACGGCTACACGCTGTTCATGGCAGTGGACACGAATCTCGTGGTAAATCCCAATCTCTACACGAACCTGGCCTATGACCCGTTTCGCGACTTCGCGCCGATCAGCGTGCTCGCGAAGGTGCCGCTCGTGCTCGTTGCGAATCCCAAGGTGCCGGCCAACGACGTGCGCGAGCTGATCGCCTTTGCCAAAGCTCATCCAGGCACGCTCAACTATGCCTCGATCGGGCTTGGGACGCAGTCGCACCTCGGCATGGAGCTGCTCAGGATCATGACCGGGATCGATATCAATCAGGTCTCGTATCGCGGCACCGCGCCCGCAATGACCGACGTCGTCGCGGGTCAGGTCGAGCTCATGTTCACTGGTCCGCCGTCAGCCAAGGCCATGGCGGCCGGCGGCAAGCTCAAAATTCTCGCCATCGGTGGCAAGGAGCGCCTGCGCCTGATCCCGGATATTCCGACGCTCGATGAAGCGGGGGTGCCGGGTTATGAGCTCACGGGTTGGTTCGGCATGGTGGCGCCGGCGAAGACCCCGCAGCTTGTGCTCGAGCGATTGACACAGGAAGTGCGCAAGGCAGTGGCGGATGCGCGGTTCAGCGAACCCATGATTGCCCAGGGACTGGATATTGTCGGCAGCTCATCGGCGGAGATGACGGCGCTGATGCAGGCGGATACCAGGAAATGGGTCGAGGTCATCAACAAGACCGGCGCGCGCATCGCGCAATAACAGGAGGATCAGCATGGCAGAGGGTCTGACGGGATGGCGGCTGCATGTTGGAGCGATCTTCCCCACTCCGGTGCCGCCGCGACCGATACGCGAATGGTACGAGGTACTGCCGGAAGGAATCGACATCACCACGGTTTCGCTCACCATCCAGCAGTTGACGGATGACAATATGGAGGAGGCGCTCGCGGGGATGGAGCGGGCGGCGAGACAGCTCGCGAATTTCGACGTGGATGTGATCTACCAGTCCGGTGTGCCCCCGGTCGTCGCGCGCGGAACGCCGGGGTTCGCCCATCAACTGCAGGACAGGCTCGAGCAGGCGTCCGGACTGCCGTGCATAACCGACATGGTCGGTGTGGTGGACGCGATGCACGACCAGCAGCTTCGCACCGTGGCCATGGCCACGCCATTCCGGCAACTGATCAACGACCGGCTGGTCAAGTATCTGGCCCACGAGCAGATCACGGTCCTCCACAACAAGGCATTGGGGATCGAGCGCAACACCGAAATTCGCCGATTGCCGATCCCGGTCGAATATCAGACGGCGCGCAAGGCTTTCCTCGAAGGGCCGAGCAGGCCCGACGGCATTTACATTCCTTGCGGGGGGTGGGGCAGCATGCACAACATCGAACCGCTGGAGCAGGACCTCGACACCACGGTCGTCACCTGGATGAACGCAATGATCTGGAGCTCGATGAAGCGCTGCAAGGTGACCGGACCGATCGCCGGATTCGGCAAGCTGCTCGCCACCCTCTGAGCCTCATTCCGGGGCACCGGCAAATCGGGTATGCCGACTTGCCGGCGAGCCCGGAATGACGGAGCCGGCATCGGTCAGACTTGCTCGACGCATGAACCACTCGAGCCCGCTAAGGAAACCACATCATGAGCAGTACGGATCGGCCATTCGGCTGGCGCAAACGCATCGGGATACTGAGCCCGACGGTGATCGAGACCACGGCCTATGATTTCTATCGTCTCGGGCTCGACGGCATTTCCATGTGCGCCATCACCTCCAACATCGAGCATTGGAGCAAGGAGAACTTTCAGCAGCACATCATCGATCCCTTGATCAGCTTGGCCAAATATCTCGCCTCGCGTAACGTCGACTACATAATGCATTGCGGCATGCCGGTCGTAACCACGCGCGGAAAAGGCTTTGAGGAGAAGATCGTCAAGATTATCACTGACGCGACCGGATTGCCCGCGTCGACCAGCATTCGCTCCGCGATCCGTGCACTGGCGCACCTTGGGATCAGGCAAGTCGCCGTACTGTCGCCTTATCCGCAGGAGCTGCACCGATCGGCGCTGACCTTCCTGCAAGCCAGCGGGTTCAAGGTAGTCGCGGACCAGACCCTGGATGTCGTTTTCAAACAGCTGCAGGACGTCACTCCCGCGCAGATCGCGACCGCGGCGGCGCGTCTGCTTGGCTCCGCGCCATCGGCCGAGGGGCTCTATATCCCCTGCAATCAGTGGTCAGCGGCGGATGCCGCGCCACTGATCGAAAACAGTTGCGCCGTGCCGGTGGTCACCGGCTCCCATGCGGATCACTGGGAGGCCTTCCGCGTTCTCGGCATTCATGATCGCATCGACGGACACGGCCGGCTGATGGCGAGTCTCAGCGAGGAACCGGCGCGTGCACGCGCCATTCTCTGACGGCAGAGCACATCGCCCAAAACATGAGCCCTCGCATGCCACTGCACTCAAGGCGGGCTCCGGGAGGTCATTAGGGAGGATCCGATGGCGGCTGCTCGGTGTCTTGCTTTGACCTTGCTGCTTGCGACCCTCCCGGTACCGCCGCGCGCCGCGGCACAGGAATTCCCGGCGCGGCCTGTGCGCTTTGTCGTGCCCTACGCTGCCGGGGGCAGCGGTGACGTGCTCGCGCGCCTCCTGGGCAACAAGCTTTCCGCGCTTTGGGGGCAGCAGGTCGTCGTCGACGACCGGCCCGGGGCAGGCGGACTGATCGGGACCGAATTCGCCGCACGCGCCGAGCCTGATGGCTATACCATCTACCTCGCGACCGATGGCCCGCTCACGATAGCCGCCACGCTCTACAAGAGCGTGCCCTATGACTGGAAACAAGACTTCGCCCCGGTTTCGATGGCGGCGGTCGGCTGTCAGATCATGCTTGGCAGCCCCAACCTGCCAGCCCATGATCTCAAGGAGTTCATTGCGCTCGCGCAGCAAGAGCCCGGCAAGCTCAACTATGCCTCGATCGGCATCGGCAGCGCGCCGCATCTCGGCGTCGAGATGTTCATGTCGGCTGCCAAGGTCAGTCTCACCCACGTGCCTTATCGGGGATCATCGGCGCAAGCCATCGCCGCGCTGATCGCCGGAGACGTCGCGATGTTCGTTGTCGGCACCTCGACCGCCGTGCCTCACGTCAAGGCGGGTACGGTCTTGGGATTTGCCGTGACCTCACCGAGGCGGATCGACAGCCTGCCGGATGTCCCGACCTTCGCCGAGCAAGGCTTTCCCAGCGTCGATAACAGCATCTGGTTCGCCGTTCTTGCTCCCGGCCGCACGCCGCCCGCTATCGTCCGCAAGCTGCACGACGATATCGCCAAAGTCGTAGCCGATCCGGACTATCAGACCACGCTTGCGCTCCGCGGGTTCGAAGCGCAGTCGAGCACGCCGGAGCAACTCGCGGCATTTCTGGAGCGCGACTATCTCAAATTCCGCGAGCTTATTACCAAGCTGGGCCTGAAGATCGAGTGAGCAGGGGAGAGTGGACATGGACGTGATCACGGACGCTCACGACTATACCGCTCGCGCGCGGTTGTTCGGGGGCAATCGCATGAAGCTGGGCGTGATGGCGTTCAACTGCAGTCACGGCTCCACGATCACGACCGTGTCCGAGGCTTGGCGGCTCAATTGGCCTGACACCAAGGCCATTGCGCAAGCTGTCGATCAATCGGGGATGGAAGCGCTCCTGCCGGTCGGGCGCTGGAAAGGCTATGGCGGGCCCTCGAACTTCAACAACTGCACCTTCGAAAGCTTCACCTGGGCGTCTGCCATCGGCGCGGTGACGAACTATTGCATCGTGCTTGCCACCGTGCACGTGCCCCTTGTCCATCCGCTGATGGTGGCGAAGATGGCGGCCACCATCGATCACGTCACCGGCGGCCGGTTTGCGATGAACGTGGTCTGCGGCTGGTTCAAGAACGAATTCGACATGTTCGGTGCCCATATGCGCCCGCATGATGATCGCTACAAATACGCGACCGAGTGGCTCGATTTCGTGCGTCGGGCGTGGACGGAAGAGGAGGAGTTCGATTTCCACAGCGAGAGCTTTGATGCCGTCTCGGTCTGGAGCCAGCCGAAGCCGCTGCAAAAGCCTAGCCCCCCGATCATGAACGCAGGCGGATCCCCGGCCGCCCAGGACTTTACGACCCGCTACTGCGATATGAACTTCGTCATCCTCAAGGACCGTACCCATCTCGCAGGAGCCAAGGCACAGATCGATCATCTCAAGCAGATGGCCCGCTCGCATAATCGTGAGACGCGCATCTGGATTCACGTCTACGTCGTCTGCCGGCCGACCGAGAAGGAGGCGAAGGATTATCTGAACTACTACGTCTATGAGAAGGGTGACTGGGAGGCCGCCGGCAACCTCCTGAAGATTTTCGGTCTGCACAACCAGACGCTCGATCCGGCGACGCTGGAGGGGCACAAGGCGCATTTCATCGCCGGACACGGCGGGTATCCTCTGGTCGGAACGCCGGAACAGATCGTGGATGAGCTCGGCAAGCTGGCCGATATCGGCGTCGATGGCTGCCTGATCTCGTGGGTCAGATACAAGGAAGAGCTGGCACAGTGGAGCGAGGAGGTGCTGCCGCTGATGGTGCAAGCCGGACTGCGCGCGCCCTTTTGCCCGGCGCAGAGTTCATCGCCGGCGATCTCCGCAGCCGTGGGAGCCGAGCAGCGCGCTTGGACCTAGAGCGTTTCTCCGATTGTATCGATCTTCATACCTTCACACCCGGCAACGCAACAGGAGCGCAGCGTGGCAGGATATTTGATCGCGAACATTGAAGTGACCGACCCGGCGAAGTTCGAGGAGTACCGTCAGAAGGTCGCACCGCTCATTGCGCAATTCGGCGGGCGGTATCTCGTTCGTGGCGGCGAGGTGCGCCGGCTCGAAGGCAACCTTCCGATCCAGCGGCTTGTGGTCCTGGAATTCCCGACGGCGGAGGCGGCCCTGCGTTTCTATGAAAGCAGCGAGTACCAGCCCCTCCTGAAAGTCCGGCTGGCAAGCACACGATCGGACCTTGTGCTGGCGCAGGGCTACTCGGGTTAGAGAATCAGCTCCGCTCTGTTTTTCCGGCGTTGCTCACGCGGTCCGCGATGGCAAGAACGAGCATTGCGGCTGCAAACGCGATCAGGATGCCTACCACCCAGGCGAGCTTGGTGTTGTCGGCATGCCGTTCGATATCCATGAACCACTCCAGCACATTGACGGCGGCAATCGCCGCGATCGAGCCGAGCAGCTTCTGCTTCAGGTCGGCGAATCCAATGTTGACCAGTCCTTCGGGCCAATGGGGATGTTTCTCGGTGTCGATGCGGCAAAGGAAATTCTCGTAGCTCGAGCAGATCACGATGACGATCAGATTGGCGGTAAGGGTGAGGTCGACGAGCTTGAGAATGCCGACAATCACGTCCGCCGGCTCCGCGGCCGGGATTTGCATCACGAATTCAGCAAGCTTCAGAACGAACTTGTAGACCAGCGCCGCAAGACCGAAGATGAGGCCTACCAGGAATGGTGCCACCAGCCATCGGCTGGCGAAGATAACCGTTTCGAAGATCGCGTGAATTTGCTTCATTGCAGCAGGACCTAGGTCAGCGTTTCCGAGGTTCGAATCATATCGACGTTCAAACCTTCACGCGCTCGCCAGGTCGCAGCACGGTCGGAAGCTTGCGCGGCCGGATGCTATCTCCGGCCTCTACGCCGAGCGCGCGACGGCCGAAGGCATCGAGCGGCACTGATCCCAGCGGCACATCCGCGGTCAGCTTCGCCCAGGCTCGCAACGGCGCCGGGTGTTTGCCGAGGAGCTCGATGAGATCAGCCGTTTCCAAACCCAGCGTGGCCGCGTCATGCGGGTGGAGCTTCACTGTTCGGTGGCGGCCCTTGATGCCTTCGTAGGGAGACGCTTCCTCCGTGGTCACGGTCAGGTGCAGCCTCCCCGTCAGGAGTCGTTCCCTGAGCTTCAAGGATTCCCGCCGAGCCAGCGTTCGGTTGTCCGTGATAATGGCGCCATAATCGGATTTCGCCGCCTCCGCCGAGACGTAGCCGTACCGAACATCTTGCAAGACGCTGTCGAGATCGCGCGAAAGCGGATCGCCATAGCCTCCTCCTCCAGCGGACTCCATGACGACGACATCGTTCTGATGAA
Source organism: Xanthobacteraceae bacterium (assembly GCA_036513475.1). Classification (GTDB taxonomy): domain Bacteria; phylum Pseudomonadota; class Alphaproteobacteria; order Rhizobiales; family Xanthobacteraceae; genus VAZQ01. The sequence continues at coordinate 7,271 of DATBYX010000139.1, forward strand.
TGATGTGCCCAGTGGCCTTCCCCGGGGTACCCAACGGCACTTCCTCCCCAGCGGATATGATCGAAACCCGCACCGGCGCCGAGCTGTCTCCACCCAGGACGCCAAAAGGCGGGATTACGGCACGGTCGCTCAGCACCGAATAGACGGCTTCTTGCTCCAGCAGCTTTACTTCTCGGCGCAATCCGAGTCCGCCGCGCGTGCGACCGGGCCCTCCCGAGTTGCGGCGCAGCTCGCTCCGCTCCACCAGGAAGGGCATGTCGCCCTCGAGTGATTCGACGTTGTGGATCGATCGGATGTTACCGAAATCGACATTCACGAAAGCGCTCGAGCCATCCGCCCTATCGAATCCGCCATTACCTCCAGCCGGCACTTCGTAATAGACATACGATCTGTGCTTCTCGCGATCCCATCCGCCGATCGAATTTGGGAATGAGGTGCCGCAGAGATCGCCGGAAACCGCAGTCGGCACCACCTGCGCAAGACACCCGAGCATGACCGAGACTGCGCGTTTTCTGACTTCGCCATGGGCGCCTGCCGGAGCATCGGGGCCAACGTTCACGATGGTACCTTTCGGCGCCTTAAGCGTGATCGGTCTGAAAGTTCCGGCATTGACTGATCCGGCTGGGTCCAGGGTCGATTTCAATGCGACAAAAACGCCTGCGCCTGCCACAGCGAGCGACGCATTCACCACTCCCGGAACCTGCGCATTGCTTCCGGCGAAGTCCGCAATGATCGCATCTCCATCGACGGTTAGAGCTAGCCGCATCAATACCGGATCGAAAACGCCTTGCTCGTAGTACTCGAGATAATCCTCGCACACGTAAGTGCCGTCCGGAAGCGTGCTGATCCGCTCGCGCATACGCGTCTCGCATCTGTCAAGATTGGCTGAGACACAATCGAGCACGATGTCCAAACCGTATTTCTGGAAGAGACGCCGCAGGCGCCTTTCCGCTATCCGACAGGCCCCGATCATGGCCTGCAGATCGCCGCGGCGATGCTCCGGCAGCCGCATGTTGCTCTCGATCAATTTCATTATTCCGGAGTTCAGCTCGCCACGCTCGTAGAGCTTGATCGGCGGTATGCGCAGCCCTTCCTGGAATATGCTGGTGGCGAGGCCGGAGTAACTGCCCGGAGTCATTCCGCCCACATCCGCCCAATGGGAACGGACACAAGGCAGCATCACAAGCTCCCCATCTTCGTGCACCGGGCAAAGCAGCGTCACGTCGTTAAGATGAGTACCGCCCCGGTACGGATCGTTGACAATGAGAATGTCTCCGGGAGAAATATTTCCAGCGAAATCCTCCATTGCGCTGCGGACGGACCACGGCATGGGCACCACGTGCCCTGGATGGTCCTCCGACTGGGCGATCATTTCGGCGTGGGAGTTGAAAATCGCGCACGAGAAATCATCAAGTTCATAGATAACCGGAGAGTACGACGCGCGAATGATGGAAGCGCGCATCTCGCGTACCACAGCGATCAGGCCTTCGCACACGACCTCGAGAGTGATTGGATCGACATGCCTGTTCATGAATGGTCACGACTAAGATGCAGTTCGCCGAATTTTCCAATCTCGACAGCCCACTGCTGCGGCACAACGGTAACGCTGCCCATTTCCTCGATGAGAGCGGGGCCCGCGATTCGGGCGCCCCTCGCCAGCCGATCTCGATCGTAGATCGGCGTCGGCGCGCTCTTGCCGGCAAAATAGACCGAGCGCCATTCAACCAGCGCAGCTTGGGCATCCCCCGCAGCAGTCCACTCGGGAAGCCTCGGCTTCTCTATTTCACCGATAGCGGAAATAGACAGGCCAACGATCTCTACGCTGTCGGCAAGCCGATATCCGTAGCGCAGCTCGTGCGCCCGGTGGAACAGGTCCTTGAGCTCCCGGCTGTGCTGCGTCGAAGACGGAATGCGTACCGTCAGATCCCACGACTGTCCGACGTATCGCATCCGACAAGCGCGCTCTACCCTGATCTTCTCCGCGGGAATGCCTTCCGCAATCATGGTCGCGCGGGCGGAAGCCTCGAGTTGCTCAAAGTCATCTTTGGTGCTGCAAAGGGCGGCTGTCTCTAGGTTGATACGAACCGACCGCAGATAATCATGACGAATGTTGGAGATCAGGGCTCCGAAAGCCGAGAAGTTTCCAGGTCGCGGCGGCACTACAATCCGCGTGATGTCGAGTTCGTCCGCGATCAAAGCGGCATGCATAGGTCCGGCGCCGCCATACGCGAGGAGCATGAAATCGCGGGGATCATAGCCGCGAGTGATCGAGATCTGCTTGATGGCACTGACCATGCGGGCGATGGCGACGCGAACGATTCCTTCGGCGGCAGCGACCGTGTCGAGGCTGGTGAGCGCGGCAGCGACGCGTCCGACTGCCCGCAGCGCCAGCTGTTCGCTCATCTCGATGCCGCCTGCGAGCTTGCGTCTTGGAGAGAGACGCCGCAGCACAAGGTTGGCGTCGGTCACGGTTGCCTCAGTGCCTCCGGTCCCATAGCAGGCTGGCCCGGGAGTGGCTCCGGCGCTGCGCGGCCCGACATCGAGAATGCGCCCGGTATCCACCCAGGCAATGCTGCCGCCGCCCGCGCCAATGCTGTGAATGTCGATTTGCGGTGTTCGGATCGGATATCCCTCGATGAAATGATCGGAGCCGACGGGAGGATTGAGGTTGTCAATTAGGCACACGTCGGTGCTGGTTCCCCCCATGTCGTAAGTGATGAGATTTCTTAGCTCCAGGAGCTCTCCGAAATGGAGCGCAGCAGCGACGCCGCCCGCCGGACCCGAGAGCACCGTTTGTACCGGAAACCGTGCAGCGCGCCTCGCCGTCACGATGCCGCCGCTC
>DATBYX010000140.1:0-3368 GCA_036513475.1 Xanthobacteraceae bacterium
CATGGATCTGGACGGTCGTAACGCGACAGATTTTCGGCTATCGATGCGAGCAGCCCTGATTGCGATCGCCGTGGCGCTTTTGGCCGGCCTGAGCGGGACATGTGCAGCCATGAGTGACGCCGAGCTCGAGCGGGTGATTACACGCAAAATAGCGCCAATGGCGGACGGCGTCGGCGGCGCCGCCGTTGCGGTGCGCATGGATGGGCGGACCACGTTCTTCAACTACGCTTGGGCAGAGCGCGCAAACAAGCGGCCGATTACATTGGATTCGCTGTTCAACGTCGCTTCTATACGCAAGGTGTTCGAAGCCACGCTGCTGGCGCAGGCCGTCAACCTGGGTGCAGTTGCTCAGACCTGCAAGAGGAGATCGCGATGACGAGGGACATCTACGAAGACGGCCTAACGGTTCGGCGCAAGATGCTGGGCGATGCCTGGGTCGACCGTTCGCTTGCGAACCGCAACGACTTCAACGCCGAAATCCAGCAGCAGATCACCCGCCAAGCCTGGGGCGAAGTCTGGACGCGGCCGGGCATCGATCTGAAGACGCGCCGCTTTATGGCCATGTCGATTATGATCGCGCTGCGCGCGTGGGACGAATTCCGCTTGCACGTGCGTTCCGGCCTGACTCAGGGCGACCTCACCAAGGACGAGCTGAAGGAGATCATCATCCAGGCGACCGCTTATTGTGGCGCCCCCGCGGGTAACCACGCCATGCAGCAGGCAGAGCTGGCGTTCAAGGAAATGGCGAAGTAACGCCCGGTTTTATTCCAGCTTGATTCCGGCGGCCATGATGATAACTGATGGGCACCGAGAGCCCGAGCCGGTGCAATGCGTTGACGCCGCAAAGCTATTCGGGATCGGCGCCTAGCATGGCGGGGAAATCCGACGGCACGGGCATCGGCCAAGCGGTCCGGCGCAGGGAGGACCTGCGAATGGTTACCGGGCAGGGATGCTACACTGACGATCTGAGCTTGCCTGGTCAGGTCCATGCGGCCGTTGTGCGCTCGCCGCACGCACACGCAATCATCCGCTCGGTCGACAAGACGGCGGCCCTGGCGCTGCCGGGAGTCATCACCGTCCTGACCGGCAAGGATTGGCTTGCGGACGGCATGAAACCGACGCCGATCAAGACTTTCTCGTTTCACCCGGCCGAGGTCCCACTGATCAACACCGATGGCTCACCGCCGTTCATCGCGCCGGACTTTCCACTGCCGCAAGACAAGGTGCGCTTCGCCGGCGAAGCGGTCGCCATCGTGGTCGCGGAAACGCTTGCGGCGGCAAAGGACGGTGGCGAGCGTGTCGTGATCGACTACGTTTCGCTGGCCGTGCGTGACCTTTGCGCCCGATGCCGCAAAATCTGGCGCGCCCCTGCTTCATGAGCACCACGGCTCGAACGTTTGTGTCGATGCGCTTGTTGGCGATGAGGCGGCGAGCGAAACAGCTTTCGCCCGCGCCGAGCACATCGCCAAGCTCAGGACTTGGGTGCCGCGGGTGGCCGGATCACCCATGGAGCCGCGTGCCGCGCTCGCCCAATACGACGCATTGAGCGGTAAATACACGCTCTACACCTGCAGCGGCTCGACGCGACGTCTGCACGGCGAGCTTGCGGCTGCGCTCTGCGTGCCAGATGACAAGCTCCGGCTGGTCATCCGCGACGTCGGCGGCAATTTCGGCACCCGCGGCCAGATTTTCGCGGAACAGATGCTGGTTGCCTGGGCAGCGCGCAGGGTCGGCCGTCCGGTGAAATGGACATCGGACCGCAGTGAAGCGCTGCTCAGCGACTACCAAGGCCGCGATCTCGCGGTGGACGCGGAACTCGCGCTCGATGCCGAGGGTAATTTCTTGGCGATGCGCGGTGACAACGTCGGTAATCTGGGCGCGCGCACCGGCAACTACTCGATGGTCCAGAAGGGCGTCGAGATCATGTCGAGCATCTATCGCGTACCGGCCGCGCACTTCCGTGCCCGCTGCGTGATGAGCAACACCGCGCCTACGCGACCCTACCGCAGCGCCGGGCGGCCCGAAGTGGTGTTCGTGATGGAGAGGCTGATCGATATCGCCGCGCGCCAGTTCGGTTTCGATCGCATCGAACTGCGCCGCCGCAATCTCATCTCGCAGCAGGAAATGCCGTACACAAATCCATTCGGGATGGTCTATGACAGCGGCGCCTATCACGATGTCATGGAAAAGGCGCTGGTGCTTGCCGATTGGAGCGGGTTTCCGGCGCGCAAGACCGCGGCCCGGAGACTCGGCAAATATCGTGGCATTGGCATCGCTAACTACGTGGATACTGCAACCGGCATTCCGCGCGAGCGCGCGGAGCTCACTGTACACCCCGATGGCCGCATCGACGTCATCATCGGCACCGTATCGAATGGACAGGGGCACGAGACGAGCTTCGCTCAATTGCTCAACGAGTGGCTCGGTGTCCCAATCGAAAAGGTACGGCTGCTTACCGGCGACACTGACTTTGTCAAAGTCGGCGGTGGCACCCATTCCGGCCGCGGCATGCGGCTCGGCAGCATCGTGCTCTGGAAGTCCTCGGGCGCGATCATCGAGAGGGCCAAACGCGTCGCGGCACTGCTCATGCAGACACAGCCCGAGGGAGTCGAATTCCATGAAGGACGCTTCAGCGCCAAACAGGGCGGTGGTTCGATGACGCTTGGCGAGGTTGCAGCTGCGATGACCGAGCGCGCCGATTTGCCAGATGAGCTGCGCGGGGCGCTGACCGGAGTATGCGATGAGACCGTGAACGATGCGAGTTTCCCATACGGCTGCCACGTCTGCGAGGTCGAGATCGATCCGGATCTCGGAACTTGGCAAATCGTGCAGCACACCGGCGTTGACGACGTTGGCCGCGCCGTCAACCCGCTGATCATCCACGGCCAGACCCACGGTGGCATGGCGCAAGGCATCGGGCAGGCGATGCTGGAGCAATGCTTCTACGATGCAGCGAGCGGGCAGCTCCTGTCGGGCTCTTTCATGGACTATGCGATGCCGCGCGCCGATATGTTGCCGTTCTACACAACCGAGATCAGCGAAGTGCCCTCTACAACGCATCCGCTCGGATTGCGGCCGGCCGGCGAGGGCGGCACCACACCGGCGCTTGGCGTTGTGGTCAACGCGATCGTGGATGCATTGGCCGAGCTCGGCGTCGATCATATCGAGATGCCGGTGACGCCGGAGCGGATCTGGCGGGCGATACGCGGCAAGCCGCAGCGCTCCAGACAGTTGCCCGATGAGATTGAACAGGAGCGGTTCGGGCGTCAGTAGAGACCTACTGAGGTTTCGCGTCCGCGTCCTTCAGGATCGCTGCAAACCGTTGGATCTCGGCGCGCAGAAACACGTCGAATTCCTGGGATGACGCG
>DATBYX010000141.1:0-3822 GCA_036513475.1 Xanthobacteraceae bacterium
CAAGAACAGCGCGTAATGGCCCGCCTGCGCTTGGTAGACAGATGCGACCAGGCGTTCCGCATCTTCTTGATCTATCCGCGGCAGGGGTGCGACAGCCTGATAGGTGACGCTGATTCGCTCCTCCGGGACTTGGAGCACCTCCACGATCTGGCGTTTCGATGCCTCCGAAACGGTTGTAATCAGGTCCGCCTCCCGCGCGATGGCACAGAGGAGGCGAGCCATGCGGCCGTTCCTATCCAGCACGAAATAGGGAAACTGAATAGGGACGAGGTCGTGGACCGAATAGATGTTGGGAATGCCTTTGGCTTTGATCGGGAGCGGAGCCGTCCAATGCGCTGCCGCCAGGGTAGATGGAGCGTCGAGCGAAACAAGCAAACCGCGCCGGGCACAGAGCTGATGGGCGTCATCGAAGATGCTGCTTGCGTTGAGAGCCTGATCGAACGGCGGCAACGCGGGATCATTTGCCCGTAGATCCACATACCCGAGCGGTACGTTCTGCGCGCTCTTCCGGCGGGATGTTCCGAGTACCGCCCGGGCCACAGAGCCCGCTTTCGTCAGGCTGTGGTGCCACATGGGAGCAGGGGGCTCGTGACCGAACACCTGTGTCGCGATGCTCAGGCCCGAAGCTTTGGCGCTCATCCGCTGCCCGAAGAGGACGGCGACATTGCAGCCGGATTGCTTGAGGGCAGTGGCGAGGCCAAATGCATAAGAAGCGATGCCGGTGCCGGACACCCTGCGAAAATGCGAACCGTCGATCAATACCGTAGGCGGCTGCACAGGTTGACTTTCTCCACCTTCCAAGATTAGATCACTGCACATAGCCCGTCGATCTTCATTCACCCAGTGCTGTGTGCGCTTTTTGCGCCGAAGAGCTTGCGGAGGGGGGGTGCCAATCCATTCTGCGCGTGTCCGGCCGTTCGGTGCTGAACGGCCACTGATGTTCGCATATTACGGGACACGCGGAGCGCTTCCCAAGCTTACCCTGGATCTCGCCCGAGAAGCCAGCGGACGCTGGAATAACGCGTGCACCTTCTCGTTGGCCACTTCTAACGAACTTTATGACGAATTCTCATTCATGCAGGACAATTTGTTCGCGGTAAATACCTTTGCATCCCCCCAGCAGTGGCAGTCGATAACTTGTGTCCAGCGGGTGAAATCGTTGTGCGCCGATTTGAGCGAGCGGGTTGCGAACGATAAGACTCGCGCCATTGTTTCGCTGATGCCGCACGTGTGGTCGCCGTTTCTGTTGCCGTGCATTCGGCGCGCCGGGATCAATCTAGTGTCGATAATCCATGACGCCGATCCGCATCCCGGCGACCGCCACCGCTGGGTGCACCGGTGGCTGTTGCGGGAAGCTGCCGCCGCCGATCAAGTAATAACGCTGAGCAGGGCGGTGAGCCGACGCTTGATCGCGCGAGGAATTCCGGAACAGAAGATCTCCGTGCTGTTCCATCCCGATCTTGATTATGGTCACTTCCGGTCGCGCGAAAATCCGCACGAGCCTCTACGGGTGTTGTTTCTTGGGCGTATCCTTCCGTACAAAGGGTTGGCTCTCTTCGTTGATGCGCTCGATTGCCTGCGGGCGTCGGGCATGCCGGTGAAGGCCGGTGTCTTCGGTCAAGGCAAGATCAAAGCCGGCTTGCGCCTGCGGCTGTCCGCGCTGGAGGCAGAAGTCGAAAACAGGTGGCTTACTCACCAGGAGTTTGCGGCCGTGTTGTCGCGTTACGACCTCGTGGTCGCAGCCCACACCGAGGCCAGTCAGTCGGGCGTGATTGCGGCTGCCTTCGGTGCCGGTCTTCCCGTCGTAACGACGCCGGTGGGCGGGCTGGTCGAGCAGGTTACTCACGGAGTGACCGGCATGATTGCAGCTTCCGCCAGCGCGCACGCGATCGCCGATGCCATCCGAATGATAGCGCACGACAAGAGCTTGTTAGGACGGCTCCGGCACGGTGTTCGCGCGACACATCCAGAGCGCTCTACCGCCAGGTTTTTCGACAAGCTGTGCGACATCGCTTTACGCCCAGTACCCCCGCGACATAGCGAAGCTCATGTGCAGTATGCGACCATGCTGAGCGGCAGGAAGGAAATGGCTGGGCTGCAGACGTTTTTGCATCCCTCTTTCTAGGACGCGTCCAAGTCGCGCCGCGAACCGTCCGGCGCTCCCGCGCCATGGAGCACGGGTGAGGCCCGCTCGGGGGAGTGAACCAGCAAAGCTTAGCCTGTGAGCCCCACCGTGAACGCGCGTGACACATCGGCTAAGTCGATCAGCGGAGCGCGCGTAGTTGTGCTGTGCGCCGGGATTGCGGTGCTCGATTTTCTCTTTCGCGTCGAGCGCTTCCCGACCACGAGCACCAAATCTCCCATGGTCGAGTTCAAGATTATCGGCGGCGGCTGTGCCGCCAATGCCGCAATCGCGGTCGCGCGGCTCGGCGGAGCGGCGCGTTTTGCCGGTCCGCTCGGGGACGATGAGCACAGCGCACGCATCCTCGAAGGCCTTGCCCGGGAGGGCGTAGATGTGACCGGCATCGTACGCCTTTCCGGCACCGAGAGTTCGGTCTCCGGCATCTTTGTTGACGCTGCGGGCGAGCGGCTTCTCGCCACGCGTCGATCACCCGGGCTCGGATCGACGCTGCCCAGCGATCCCGGACGTCTGCTCCACGGCGTCGAAGTGGTGCTTGCCGACAATCACTTTCCGGCGTTCGTCGCTCCGATTTGCAAGGCGGCACGGACGCGCGGCATTCCGGTCGTGCTCGACATCGACAAGCCGGCGGACATATGCGACCCGCTGGTACCTCTCGTCTCGCATCCGATCTTCTCGGCCGAAGCTTTGCGCGCGGGCACAGGAATCGATGATCTTCCTCGAGCTCTCGCAGCTGCGGGAAAGCACTGCCCCGGCTTCGTTGCGGTGACCGATGGCAACAACGGCGCTTATTGGCGCGCGGACGCAACCCACAACCCGGAAGTACGGCATCAGCCTGCCTTTTCGGTCGAGGCCGCCGATACGCTCGCAGCGGGCGACGTGTTTCACGCCGCGTTTGCCCTGGCCCTGGCGGAGGGCCGGCCAGAGTCTGAGGCGATGCGGTTCGCCAGCGCTGCCGCCGCGCTCAAGTGCACCCGCTTCGGCGGCATCGTCGGCTCGCCCACGCGGGGAGAAGTCGAGCGGCTGCTGATCTCGCAGGCGGCGCCAGCGTCAAGATCGCAACGCGACTGCTGAGCCGGATCGCCATCCCTGTTGTGGGCGCTCGCCATTCCCTACGTGCTGGCTCCAAGCCGGATGTCACGGCTTTCCAGTACTGCGGAGCGTCACACTTTTTCGCGCGACGATCCGCGCCATTGTGATGGGATGCATGAGTGCCGTCGTGATGCGTCCACGCAAGCTCTCGAGCTCGTGAAATATCCCGAGCTGGTTTAGCAGCGTGGCGCGGTCGTAATAAATTCGCTCGCCCGCGAGCCGATCGCCTGCGTCAAAGGCGAAAATACCGCACAGCGGAAGAGCGACTTGGCGACCTGTAGCGGGAAGTCCGCGCCAGGTCCCCATATGCTGGCCGCGAATGATCACCTCGAGCACGACCGCATCTTCGCTCGCGTGCCGCCGTTGCACACCAATATTCAAGTCGGGGACGGCTCGTAGCATTTGGGTGTAGAATTCGCGAACCTGTTCGCGGCCCACGTAATGGGCGCCCCATGGTTCGTCGTCGTAGCGTGCCGTTTCTCCAAAAGTTCCCATTATGCCATCAAGGTTGTGCTCATTTTCCAGACTGACGTGCTCTTCAACAATCCGCAATCGAGCGGACAGCGTTCTGTTGGAGGTCTGGATTATCA
>DATBYX010000142.1:0-3256 GCA_036513475.1 Xanthobacteraceae bacterium
CCATCGATCCTGCCGGGGGGATGCCAAAAAGTGCTTGACTCATTTGGATGGTGGCATTACCTGCCAAAAGTCGGCCAGAAGATCATGACGATAGTCCGGCGACAAAAATCTTAACCCCTACGAAAGCACATGGGCAGTACCACCTTGGGCGACGCCAACTTGGCGGCTGTAGCCGGGCTCGCGTCCCCCCGAAACGTCGAGATCGATCGCGGCAACCATGGCCGCGTGAGGGTTGAGGGTCGCACCTAGCCGACCGTCTCACGCTCACCGACCCGCCGCGACTAGCGGAAGAGGAGGTGAGCGATGTTCGCAAAGCTCGCAAAACTCGCCGAGCCCCGAACCATTGAATCCCGGCGCGCCATGCTGGGCGCAAGGCGACTGATACATTCTGGCGACAATCGGCGCTCCGTCGGTCCTAATTCAGCCGGGGAGCAGAATCGGCGCCAGATGCTGGTGTGCAGTTGGCATTGGGGACCGGGTGACGGCCGGCTGGAGTGCAGCTGGCACATCGAGCCCGCGGACGACTCTCTGGGTGATCGGGCGGGGCGATGGTCTCCTATCGCAAACGCTCATCGTGCACATGATTCGCACGCAAAGGATTCCATTGATACAGAGCACTGCGACGGCGCCCGTGCTGCTCATGACCGGAATAGTCCTGGCAATCGGAAATGGCTATTCCCTTCACGTCGCTGGGCGCCAGCGTCGGCTTGCAGCCGTTGCGGATCAACTACTTCCCGTGGTTCATCGCGACAACCGCTGAGCTACTTCCTGCTCACCCACATTACAAAGACCATCTACACCCGAAAGTTCGGCCAAATGGCTTTGATTAGTATGAGCGGCGCCCACCAGGAGCGGACGAGGTATGTTGTGCAACAAGCTCATCTGAGTACTACCTTCGAGCCTGCGCGCCGCTTAGGGGCAATTGGTCTTTTGCGGCTGGCAACTTGGCTCCTGCGCCGTGCGGTGAATTGGTACGAACGGGGCATATCTTCCATTGTTGTTCAAGTCGTTCTGTTCGCGTTGAGATTTCTGGAGCGATCCGAGGCGGTTTTGGCATTCCGACACAGGCCAAGAAACGGACCCAAGGAAGGCGACGGGAGCCATCGGCAATGACAATTCCCATCGAACAAGCGGCGATCAATCTTGCGGTTGCTTTAGGCCTCAGCGCCGTTATTGGATTTGAACGGCAGTGGCGCAATCGTCTGGCCGGCCTACGCACCAATACCTTGGTGGCTTTGGGGGCAGCTACCTTCGTCATCTTTGCAGCACTCACCCCGGGAGAAGCAAGCCCCACCCGGGTTGCGGCGCAGGTCGTTTCGGGGATCGGCTTTCTCGGTGCCGGGCTCATCTTCCGCGAAGGGCTGAGCGTGCGCGGGCTAAACACCGCCGCGACGCTCTGGTGTTCTGCCGCGATCGGGGTTCTAGCGGGTGCTGGCTATCTCTTGTATGCAACGGTGGCGACCGCTTTCGTTGTGTTCGTGAATCTATTGCTGCGCCCGATCGTCAGCTTCATCAATCGGCAAGCCCGGATGTCAACGGAAGTCGAGATCGGATATCTGGTCTCGGTCACCTGTCGAACCCAGGATGAGGCGCACATTCGCGCACTTCTTTTGCAAGATCTCGCCGGGTGCGGATTGGCGCTGCGCCGCCTGGACAGCACCGATGTCGAGGGCATCGAACGCGTCGTCGTGACGGCCTTCGTGACAGCACATCATCGCGTGGATACCGACGTTGAGAAGATCGTAGGTCGGTTGAGTCTCGAACCAACGGTTACGGCAGCTCGCTGGCAGGTCGAAGTTCAACCGGATACCGACGCCCGGCAATCATGGCTTTCTCCACAGACCTCCCTAACCCAAGCGCACGAACGGTGAAATGTGACGCCGTGCGGTTTATGCGTACTGCACGCGCCGCCACTTTCGCACGCCCACGCCCGGAGACCCTCTACGAGCTCCTATGCGATTAAGGCCGGTCGATTCCGTGACGTGAGAATTGCCCATGCCAGAACCGACAAAGTCGGTCAGCCGATCGATGATCACCGGCACGGTGTCGCCGGCATAATCAACGAACAGTTTGTCGCCACCCACGTCTGGCGCATTGTAACCGAGAGCTTGCCCTCCCAGCTTCGGTACAGCTCGCAGAAGCGGGAGTATCGGTAGCCCCTCCGGATTGCGCTCAACGTATTCGTTCCAGAGGATCCAGCCGCGAACGTTCGCCGCATTTTGATAAGGTCGCACGGGGATCCGTCTGGATGCCACGCAGTAAGCAAGGAGTGGTGACCGTGCCTGACCTGGAGCGCAACAAGCAGAACGTGATGGCGTTCTACGACCTGATGTTCAACGAATGTCGCCCTCGCGAAGCGATCGAGCGGTACGCGGGAGACCGTTACATCCAGCACAATCCGGGTGTAGCTGACGGGAAGGAAGGATTCATCGCCTATTTCGAGGAGTCGGCCCGCGATTATCCCGGCAAGCGTGTGGAATTCAAACGGGTAATCGCCGAAGGTGACTATGTGGTCCTTCATTGTCGCCAAGATTGGCCCGGTGATCACGTGTGGGCCGGAATCGACGTCTTCCAGCTCGATGAACAGGGTAAGGTCGTGGAGCACTGGGACGTGCTGCAAATTGTGCCCGACCAGGCCGCAAACTCCAATGGAATGTTTTGATGGCCGCGCGGCCCTACAAGGCTGCATGCTGAAAGAGGGCAAGGCGAAGTGACACCGAACGACCGGCTAGGCGCGCCAAGTACTTTCGTTCTTCTGCTCGTAGTCCCGGAATGCCTTGATCAAGCCGCCCAGGACTTCCGCCGACGTTTCGAACATCGCCTTGAGCTGCGGCTCATCCAATATAGCCTATCACGTTGTCCTAGGGCATGGTCACGCTGCGTAGAAAAGCAAGGAGAGTCGAAATGAGCTCCGACACCCGCCTGAAGTTGGGGGTGGCCCTTCTGATCCTGGGCATGATCATGCCGGCGGGCACGCTTCTGGTTGCAGCCACTGACTGGCCGATCGCCGTGAAGACGGTGGTCAGCGGCATTCTCTTGTTCGGTTTCGAAATCATTCTGGTTCCGGCCGTTGCGCTGATGGGCAAGGATAATTTTGAGCGCATCTGGGCTGGCGCGATGCGGCTCCTCAAGACGCTCAAGCCGGTGGGTAACGTCGGCAGGACGCGCTACACGGTTGGTCTGTATATGTTGGTGGGCCCCCCATTGTATGCCTGGATCGCGAGCTACGCTCCCTCGTGGCTGCCGGAGAACTACG
>DATBYX010000143.1:0-2733 GCA_036513475.1 Xanthobacteraceae bacterium
GCACGGCAGAAGCTTCTCGGCAAGCTCCCGGTAACCGGTGACCTGCTGCGCGGCTCGCTTCTTGATCGCCTGGTTCGTCATTCCAGCGGCTGCCCGAAATGCGCGCGTGGCGGAGGGCACCCGGTCTCGGTTTTGACGGTGAGCTATCCCGGAGGGCGCACGCGCCAGTTCGGAATTCCCCGCGAACAGGTCAGCGAGGTGCGTCGCTGGCTGGCCAATTACCAAGAGCTGAAACGCGCCATCGAGGTGATCTGCGAGCTCAACCATGGTCTGCTGCGCCCGGACGATGCCGCGCGAAAGCCCGGGAGGAAGCGCAATGATTGAGCTGCGGCGCGCGCAGCGCAGCTTCGGCGACGGATTGATCGCTGAAGAGGTGGCGGATCTTTGCGAAGATTGGATGACACATGCCGACCAGCTGCTGGACGATGAGCAGATCGTGACTTCAGTCTACGAAGGTCTGGCGCAACGACATCCCCAGAGCCGCCGCCGCGGCCGGTTGGGCGCGCCCGCCGAGATGGTCTTGCGGTTGCTGATCCTCAAGCACGCGCGGAACTGGAGCTATGGCGTTCTGGAGCGTGAAGTGCGCGCCAATCTCGTGTATCGCAACTTCACTCGGGTAGGTGCTGGAAAGGTGCCCGATGCCAAGACCATGGGCCGATGGGGGATTGCCGTGGGCCCGGCGGTGGTCAAGGAGGTTCACGAAAGGCTGGTGACAATCGCCCAGATCAAGCGGGTGACGCAAGGTCGTCGGATGCGGCTCGACACCACGGTGGTGGAGACCAACATCCACTATCCGACGGACAGCAGCCTGTTGGGCGATGGGGTGCGGGTGCTGACTCGCACCATGAGGAAGATCACGAAGATCGCCGGCGAGGTTGGAGCCAAACTGCGCGACCGCAGCCGGAGCGTGAAACTGCGGGTGCTCGACATCGCGCGAGCGGCCCGCTCCAAAGCCAAGCCGAGCCAGGAGAGGCTCCAGCGGGCGTACCGGGAATTGCTCGCTTCGACTAGCCGGGTGGTCGGCCAAGCGAAGCGGTTCTCCACGGAGATCGCCGAGGGCATGAAGCAAGCGACGACCGTTCAGAAGCAGCTTGCCCTGGAGGGCCTGCGCCAGTTGATCGACGCGATGGTGCCGCGCGTCAAGCAAGTGATGAAACAGACCAGAGCGCGTATCTTCCGCGGCGACACCCGCGCCGAGGGCAAGATCCTCAGCCTGTTCGAGCCGTCGACCGAAGTCGTTCGCAAGGGCAAGGCGGGCAAGCCGAACGAATTCGGCAAGATGGTAAAACTGCAGGAAGCCGAAAACCAGATCGTGATCGACTACGAAGTCTACGACGTTCGGCCCAGCGATTCGGATCTGCTGATCGCGTCGATCGAAACGCACCAAGCAAGGCTGGGACGCACGCCGCGCCTGGTGGCCGCCGACGCTGGCTTCTACTCCGCCAAAAACGAGGCGGCCGCCAAAGCCAAGGGCGTCAAACGGGTCTGCATCCCCAATCGCTCCACCAAGAGCCCCGAGCGCAAGCGCGAGCAGAAAAAGCGCTGGTTCCGCAACGGCCAGAAATGGCGGACCGGATGCGAGGGACGCATCAGCGTGGTCAAGCGGCGGCATGGACTCAATCGCAGCCGATACAAGGGCGATGCCGGAATGAAGCGCTGGGTCGGGCTCGGCGTCATCGCCGACAACCTCATCAGCCTTGGCCGAGCACTGGAAAAACAGTCACTCCCGTAGACCGTCCCAATCCCACGCGCCACACTGCCCCGCCGGTCCCCGGCGGGGTCTGCTTTGCGGCCCGCCTTTCGCCACGCTGCCGGAAACATCATTTTTGCGCCGGAAAGTAGCTATCATTGCTAAGCAAGTTGTTCCGCTCGAGCTTTGAGATTGACGGTTTGCCGGCAAGAGCAGTATCTAGCAGCGCTTGGCGCTTGCGACGCCTTCACGACGCTCATCGCGACGGAAAGCGGGGCCGACACGCTGTACCTGTCGGTTGGAGGTCGGTAGCGTGCCCACTGCGTGCCGAAAACACCTGCACCAACGGATGTCGCTTAGTCACAACTCATTGAAAAGTGTGGTGGGCGCAGCAGGACTCGAACTTGCGACCCGCTGATTAAGAGTCAATTGTTCACGATCGCGCCGAACTTGGGGTGTCGATCTGACCCAGTGGGAACGTTGCAGGGCCGCCGATTTGGCCTCATGGCGGCAATCGGAGACGAGGGACCCTGGCTCGAAGTGCTTGCAAATAACGCTGGTTGCGCTCCCCCGATTTGAACCCGCCTCAGAAGCACCGGGCGTCGTGAGCAAGATCGCGCGCCCGACGATTTCGACGGCGACCCTGAACTGGGCATTCGACCTTCCTTGACCGGCGTTTACGCGGAGCGATTTTGGTCCAATTCTGGTCCAATGACCGCGTGAAATGGCGTGAAAACGATTCATCACGGGTCACGGCGGATTTACAAAAATGGCATTGTTTTCAGTACTTTATCGAATTTGGAGACGAAGTACTGCGGTTCTGTTTCGCCCTCTCACCGCGGTAACACGGGTTCGAATCCCGTCGGGGACGCCAGATAGGACTTGCGGTGTACAACTCAATAATATCAAAGATATGCGGAAACATTCGGAACCTGTTCCACACACGATTCCCCCATACGAAATTGCCGAGCAGAAGCGAGGCGACCGATCTCCGGCTCGACCTTCAGAAGTTGGTGTTGCCGATCCTGGCGACGAATGTTGAT
>DATBYX010000144.1:0-2657 GCA_036513475.1 Xanthobacteraceae bacterium
AATGCTTGCGTGACGAGGTCCTCGCGCACCGATCCGGGAGGAAGCGCCGCTGACTGCGTGAGCTTGCTGTCGAACAGAAACGTGCCGACGCGCTCGATCAGTCCCTTCACCGCAGGCGTGTAGGCGAAAGCGCCCTCGAGCACTGTTGCGGATAGTGCACCGGTTTCCGGAGGCAAGGACGCGTACACCGCGAACCACAGGTTCTCGCGCGTATATTCGGGGAGCTGCTTCTTCAGGATGTTCACCGACTCGACGGGATTGTCGCGCAGGAAGACCAGCGCTTCGATATCGGCCTTGAGCCAAGCCACGACGGCAGCGCGGTTCTTCTCGATGAAATCGCGGCGCACCACGATGCCGTTGGCGTCCGTCTCCCCGTAGATGGCGGGGGAGACCGCAAAGCGGCCCACGCCGTCGAACAGGGCCTTGGACGCGTAGGGCTCGAACATCACTGCGGCATCGATCTTGCGGGCTTCGAGACTGGTGATCGTGACCTCCGGCGGCAGCTGTTGCCAATTCACCGTGATCCCGGCCTGCTTGACCACGATCTGCCCCAGCCGGTCGGCGCAGCTTCCCTTGGGCGCGGCCAGCGTCTTGCCCGCGAGCCACTGCAACGCGTCCTTGTAGCCGGCAAAGGTGGGCGCATCCTTGCGCACGATGATGTTACCGCACATGCGCGTCGGCGATGTCGCGTTGATCGCGACGAGATCGAGCTCGGCAATGTCGCGCTTGGTGACGGCGAGAATCGACGGATTGTCGCCGATGTAGCCGATCTGCTGCTTGCCAGCGAGCAGCTCGCTGATCACCGGTGGTCCTATCAGATTGCGTTTCCACTCGATGCTGCTGCCCGCAGGCAGCCATTTCTTCCAGATCTCCCGCTCGCGCAGGATCACCGAGTCCCAGGCGCCGGTCCAGGCGAGGAAATAGTTGGTCGAGATAGCGACCGCCGGCCCTGGCGCCTGTTTGGCTTTGCCGGCGATCTCATCGTAGCGCACCGCGTTTGTTTGCGCGGAGGCCGTTTGCATGGACAGCGAAAGCGCGATGCCGAGGACGAGGGGTCCCAACGATATGCCTTTCGGCATCCCTTTCCTTCTGACTTGCGCTGTACGTTGCGGCGTGTATTGCCACGCGTCTTGCGACGCATCTTGAGCAGTTGGCATGTGCTCCCCTGCATTCGTCCCTGATGCGAACTCGGTCCGTGTTGCGCGCAAGCTGGAAGCTTGCGTGGCTACGCCAGACGAGCTCGGTCGGCGATCAAAGATACGCGAACGGGCGTTGGCTGTATACCGGGAGGCGATGACACAGCGGCCGAGCACGCTACTGTAGGCGTACGGCCGCAGATCGTCTGACTCCAAGAGGCGCCCACTCACGCGGCGGTTTGGACCTCGCGCGCCACCTGCGCGCCTACCTCGCGCATGGCGAGCGCAAGCTCGTACGGGGCTTGCAGGTTGATCCAGAACCGCGGGTCATTGCCGAAATAGCGGCCGAGGCGCAGCGCGGTCTCGGCGCTGATCGCGCGTTTTCCGTTGAGAATGTCGACGATGCGTCCCGAGGGCACACGCAGCGCGCGCGCAAGTGCGTTGGCCGAAAGGCTCCGCGCATGCAGCTCACGGCGCAGGATGCGGCCGGATGGATCGGGGAGCATGGAGGTAGCTCCCCAATGATAATCAACAATTTCGACGTCGTAGGCGTCACCATCCATGAATCGAAAAACAAATTCGCCATGGCCCGTTGACGGTGATAGCCCATTGGCCGCGGCGGTTGCCCTTCAGCGGATGCAGCCCCACGCTCTTGAGCGGGCTGATGTGGTCCATGGCTTGGCACGATGCGATGCTGGTCAAGATCTACGGCGTAGACCGCGGCTCAGAGCGCCGCTATAGCCCTGCCAAGTGTCTTGGCGCGCGCCGTGGTGCGATCAGCGGCGATCCTGATCCGAAGCAAATCAGCACGTCCGATGCCGAGCGCCAGAACCTCACGATGCGAATGCACATGCGGCGCTTTACTCGGCTCACAAATGCGTTCTCAAAGAAGGTGGAGAGAACCGCGCGGCGGCAGTCTCCCTTCATGATATGTACTACAGCTTTGTCCGCATCCATCAGACGCCGAAAGTCACCCCAGCAATGGCTGCCGGCGTGACGGATCGGCTTTGGGAATCTCCGATTTAGTCGAGATGATCGAAGCCTTGGAAAATCGGAGGACAGCCGCGTGAGCTACAGTTCCCAACAATGTCTCGACCGGGCAATGGAATGCGATCGGATGGCTTTGGAGGCGAAAGACCGCGATGCCAAAGCTGCCTTTGTGGAATGTGCTCGACAATGGCATGAGCTCGCGCGGCAAAAGAAAGAGCTGGAACCGGACCGCGCCGCGATGCCTTAATCAAATTGACCCACTACCCGCGCCACTCACCCCAGTCGGCGCGGCCGCGAGCGCATCGGGCTGGATGCGCCCCGGAAAGCCGGGGCGCTCGCAGATTTCAATCGTCAGAACGTCAGGCGGCGGCCTTGGTCGGCTGGACCTCCAAAACCTTGCCGGAGCTCGCGATCGGGATCGCCCGCGGTTTCATCGCCTCCGGAATCTCACGCACGAGGTCGACGTGCAGGAGCCCGTTCTCCAGCCTGGCGTCCTTGACCACAACATGGTCGGCGAGCTGGAAGCTACGC
>DATBYX010000145.1:0-4199 GCA_036513475.1 Xanthobacteraceae bacterium
TGGCCTCCGAGCCGTAGATCGCGGCGGTGAGCCAGGACTCTGCGGGAGGAAACGCGGGCGGTCTTCCTAGGGAGCGCCTGCCAGCCCGCTGCGTTGTTTGCTCGCGCGTCGGATCTGAACCATCCGTCCGGCGCATTGGCACAATAAGCTCATGGACGAAGTGTCCTTCCGGCCCGGTTGCGCAGAGCTGGTCCGCCGCGGGAAACTGCTCGACCAGGGTTACCGGCCCCCGCCGCGCTTCCGCGGTCAGCACATCCGCGCACAACACATTTTCCAGATCAAGCGGAAGAGCCATGTCGCCTTCGAGCAAAAGAACGTGCCGAGGCAGCCGTCGCGCATCGCGCAAACGATGCAGGGGCGAGCACGCCTGTTTCCCCGAGGGAATGGCAGCGAAGTCCGAGGGGAGGAGACGCCAGGTTGCGCGGGAGAGGACGACGTTTCCATGGGTGACCCTCGGCAGGAACGGCGCATTCGCCAGCGGTCCCCATTGCCAGCTCAGCCCGGTTGAATCCTGTAAATGCAGGTTCCAGAGAAAGCGGTAATGCACCAAATCCGCGAACTTGGCGTAATGCGCAGTCGTCATCCTCGGTACGATATCGCGATTGAGCTTGCGCGAACGCAGAACGACGCGCGCGCCCTCCAGGCGAATGGTCAGGTCGGACAGCGGGATTTGTTGGTCGACGTTTGCGCCGGATTGCGCCAGGCACAAGATCTCGTGGCTGCGCAGCACCGGTCGACAGACAACATTGCCGGTACGGCCTTGCGGCAGGTGCACGACTTCCGCGAGCAACGACCCCTGATGCGCCGCCTGCTCGCGTTGCAGCCAGTCCGCCACGGCGGCGGCCACTGCGCTGTCTCCCTGGCAGAAGCGTCCGAGAAGCTCGGCCCCAGAGGCGCCGGACACGCCATGCAGCGCAATGATGGGGCCGCAATTCAAAACATTCGTTGCGGAGGGTGCGGCAATGCTGGCCATTACAGCAAAAAATGGTGGCAGAGATTTCTCAGGCACCGCGAGCGCGTCAATGTCTGATGCGGTGAGTTCCAGCACGTGGGCGTGAGCACCCACGCTTTCCAATACCCGTCGCAAAAGATGGCTCTCGCGCGCGCTCCAGGAAACCATTTCTGAATTTTGTACCGCTAACGGCAATCCGGCGAGCCACGGCGAGGCGTCCTCGTCCGGTATGCTGTCGAGCTCAAAGCCGATGCCGACATCCGGGTCGAGGACTTCCAGGAGAGGAAGCTCACAGCCTTCAAATCTTTGTTGGAAGGCCTCGCGGAAGCGAACCAAGGATTCGAGGCGCGGTGCCGATGTCAGCCGGTTTAGAAGAAGCGCGGCGTCACAAATGCGGTCTGCGATCTCGCCAGACAGTGCCGCTTGCGCGGCCGGCTTGAACAGGTCGGTTTGAAAGATCCTGTCGCCGTCCGAGATCGTGCCCGATCTGGATAGGCGCGGGAGCAATTCGCGAAATTGCGCTGGCGTCGTGCCGATGCCATGGCTATCGAGCGCGCGAAGGTCTCGCTCGATGTCCGATAGAACACCGTGCAATTGCTGCGCTTGGGGATGTTGCACCGGGGCAAGCCGCGCGATGACATCACGCAAAGGCTCCTCTCCGGTTACTGCCGGTTCCAGGTTGTCGACCAGCACCTGTTCCTGCAGCAGCAGTACGGCGAAATCGAACGCCTCATCAAAGCATATTTCGGCTTCAATGCCGCAGAGTTGCTCCGCCAACTTTCCGAGCGGGATCGGTTCGGCCGCAAGACGGAGAACCGTTTCGATGACGTCGGTCGCATCGACGGCAGAGAGGTGATAGGCGCGAGCGAAACTGATCGGATCTGTCCGGCCTTCGACGAACCGCAGCCGTTCACCGATGCGATACAGACTGGGATTGGCGCGCACCCACAACGTACGGGCTGACCGCGACGCAACCCGCACTGGTTCGGTCATGCCCAGCAAATGGCCGACATCCAGTGTCGTGAAGCACCGATACTGCTTGGTTGCTTCAATGCGGAGCGCAAAAGGCGGACCCACGCGGCCGAGAGAGCATCCGGCGAACAGCCCGAACGGCGTGGTCCGCCCGGTCATGCGTGCGAAGTAACGGACTAAAGTGCGCAGCAGCTTGTCGTCGGGCATCTCGCCTGTTTCATCCAGGCGGGCGAGTTCGGCTTCCACCCGCGGAGCGGCAAAGAACATGGCCTGGCGGCAGATGGGGCGGGCGAACACGTTGCGCAGCCGCGCCCATAGCAGCCCGCGCACTGCTTGCGGGTCGCCCGGCAACCCTTCGCTCCAGGCGATCCACTCCTCGAATGCAAGGAGCGGGGTGCGCATCACAAAGAACGGCGCCGGTTCCAGATTGCCGGGTTGCGAGGTCATTACTGAGCTCTGGATTGATCTCCTGCCTGAGCGCTCGCACTCGAGGGTGCGCGCGAGGAGAGCAGGAGGACGCGGTCCCACGTTGGTTCGTGCTCATCAATGGCAGCCATCAGCGCGAGCCCAATTCCCGCGACGCCAGTGAGAAAGCCGCGATCGGGGACCCAATGCCACCCCACGCCTTCGCTGTAGGTCCAGGCTGAAAATCCCGCGATGCCATCCGCTGGCATCTCCATTGTTTTGCCGAACAGTTTGGACTGCGGCAGAAGAATTGGAGCAGCCGGACGTGCCGGCATGTCCAATGCAACGCTGAACCACTCGCGCGCTGCCAGTGCGAGCCGCTGCTCGCCTGTTGCCTGAAACAGGCGGTTGAATACATGCCCGAGACCCGCTGCCCCGTGGCATAATCCGGCATCGACCACTCCGCTGAAGCCCCGCGGCCGCTTGGCGGCCGCCAATGCCAGCTCCCGTGCCGTGCTGCACCAATCTTCGCGGTCAAACGCCGTGCCGGCCGCAAGGAGTGCCACGGCGATCGATGTATCTCCGAGGCACCATCCCAGCCGAGTGGGGCCGCCGCCGATCTCGCTCGGGAATGCGCACGTCGTTTCATTGGCCGGTAGTCGCTGCTGCAGGAGCCTGTCGACGTGCTGTTTCACCACCGGCGTGATGTGTGTGCGCCATCCGGAGTCGAGTCGGGCAGCAGCGCTCAGGAAGGCAATCACTCCGGCCGCGCCGTGCGCCAGCCCGAGATCACTCCAACTTGCGTTGGCGAGACGCTCTATGAGCAGGGGGATGCAGTCAGACGTGAATTTGCTTGGCCAACGCTCGAGGGCGTACACGCCGATGCCATTAAACCCGTAGATGAGATCGGGTTCCAGAGCGGAATCGGAAGCGGCGCAGAGCTCGATCAGCTGATCCTCGAGCTCCTGCAATGAGAGGTCGACGGCGCCACCGAACTGATTGAACATGTAGCAAAGCGCCCAAGCGGGTCCCACGATACCGCTGTAGAGATACGGGGTTCGCCAACGATCATCGAGGTCCTGCAACGCTCTGGTCAGAACCGACACGGCAACATCTTGACGGCAGGCGATGTTCGGCACGTTCTTCTCGCGTTCTGCGTTGGCGACGAAAAGGGCGATGCCGGTGTGGCCTTCGGCCAATGTGGGATCGGTATCGCGCGGCGGCTCCGCGTGTTTCGGAAGATCGAGCGCCGCCCCGATTTGCGCAATGCGCGCTTGTGCCTTGGTCGCGAGCTCCCCTTCGAGTATTGGTCGCCACTCGAGGTCCACTGCCGCACCTCACGCCGTCGTCAATGCATCTAGAGCGAACACTCCCGCAAGAGCTTCGATCGCGGCGCGATGATCGTCCGGGTCGCGGCTGAGTTCAAGCACGACCACCTCATCGACCGCAAAACGCCGGCAAAGTGCATCCAGCTCATCGCGCCAGCGCTCCGGCGTGCCGATGATGTTGGGACGAACAAACGAGTTCGTGTGGGCAAGACCGATGCGTTGAGCGTTAGCATCGGTGTCGGCGCAAACGCCCGCGACCGCAATGCAGGCCCGTGGACCGTGCGGGCATATCGGCGAAGGGAGAAAGTTGGATCGATACAGGTCGCGGATGATTGTGGGATCGGCAGCGGCGCCGGGGTGAAACAAAGAGAGCGCGAAGCTCGTTCCGAGTTGCGCAGCCAAAGGGGCGCTGCCGCTGCCGGACCCAAGCACCCAGACCTCGGGCGCCGAACCAATATTCAGGCAGGTTGAAACCGGCCCGCGGCCCTCAAGGTACGACAGGACCTCCCTGACTTTGTCTGGGTAAGTTGCCGAAACATTGC